>JAZUOJ010000054.1:0-5653 GCA_045604625.1 Acutalibacteraceae bacterium
GCTCTGGCTATGGCTCTGGCGCTGGCTCTGGCGATGGCTTTGGCTATGGCGCTGGCTATGGCTCTGGCGCTGGCTCTGGCTTTGGCTACTTTGGCTATGGCTCTGGCTCTGGCTATGGCTCTGGCTCTGGCTCAGGCTCTGACTCTGGCGATGGCTCTGGCTATGGCGATGGCATAAAAATGTTTAACGGTCAGCAAGTCTATCAAATAGACAGAATTGCAACAATTCTAAAGCAAGTCAAAAACAATGTGGCTAAAGGCTTTATATTAAACGATGATTTTACATTGACACCTTGCTATGTGGTTAAAGGACATAATAAATTTGCTCACGGCGAAACCTTAAAAAAGGCTATGGAAGATTTGGAAAATAAAATCTTTGAGGATATGGACACCGATGAAGCAATAGATATGTTCCTTAATGAGTTTTCAGACCTTAACAAAAAATACCCTGCTAAAGCATTTTATATTTGGCATAACCGATTAACAGGTTCTTGCGAAATGGGTAGAAATTCATTTGTTAAGAATGGCGGTTATGACCTCGAAAACGATACTTTCACAGTTGCAGAGTTTATTGAGATAACAAAGAACGCATACGGCGGCGATATTATAAAGAGACTGTCTGATAGGTTACTCTCCGAAAAATTTGTTGGTGCGTGTAATTCTGTCGAGCCTCCGAGTTTTTTCTAATGTGCGAGGTGGAATGTAATGAAATTTGCGGAAAAGAACGACGGTAGTTTAGAGCTAATAGCAAGTGTTGAAGAGCGTGAGCTTTTATATACGGCGCTTCGTCATTATTCTGCTTATGGCAAGAACGAAGGCGCTATTATTGAGCAAACTCCTAAGATATGTGAAATATTAAACGTTCTGCATTTGCCGGAGTTTGATAAAAGAGGTATCGAATAATGAGAAAGAACGAACTATGGGCCGCCCTTAAGAACCGCCGTCCTGTTGTTGCCAAGTGGCCTACAACAGGGGAAATATTGTTTAAGAGGGTGTCGGCAGTTATAGCACGCGTGGATGAGCACGGTGAGGTTAATTTAACTGCAGAACTCGAAAGTAATAATGGGATGTCAGTAACATTTGCTTCCCCTAAAAATATAGAGTACGCTTAATAAAACAAAACCATAATAGCGGGCCAAAAACGGCCCGCTTGCGGCCTTGTAATCCATAGTAAGAAATCAACCAACTTTTTTACGGAAGTTGAAGTTTTAAAAGGAAAAAGCTATGAAAATCGAAAAAACAAATAATTTTATAAGCAATACACAAAACACTCACGGTCAATGTCATAGTCAAGTCGGGTTCAGAGAGTTGCTTGAAAGAGTAAAACTGCAGGTCGAGTTTGAATGTTTTTCTGTAAGGGACAAAGCTTTGGCGGAAGAACTATGCTGTATTATTGCTGAAATATGCGCATTGCCCAAATCTGCCCCAGTACAAATAGAGGGAATAAAACGCAATGCAGGTATGGTTGCGGAGGTATATGAAGTGCTAACGGGTGACCATATTCAGCACGTGATAGATAAATTCAAGAAAACAACTGACATAATAACACACAAAAAATCGTATTTGCGAACGTTACTGTATAACTCTCTGTTCGAGTATGTTAGCGAGGTTGTAAATGTGACGTAGCACAATACAGGTTAAGGATAAAAACGATGATAAGAGAAAAAAGAACAAAATCGGGCCGCTTACTGGAAGCCGACTTTTTCCCCGTGTGGCCGGACGGTAGGCGAATGCCCGACCGCGCGCCGAAAACCGAGCGCTCGACCGAAGCACAGAAAAAGTATAACCAACAGCAAGCGGTTAAGCGCACCATTAGGCGAATAAACGCTAATTTCGATACTGGCGATATTTGGATGTGTCCTACATACGAACCCGAAAAGGCGCCCGCCAGTCGCGAAGAGGCCTTGCGCGATATAAGAAATTATATGCGAAGGGTAAAAACAAAACGCGCATCAGAGTTAAAGCGAATAGGCAAGCTTCTCGAATTGTGTCCCGCGGATAAAAAACTGCGTGAACGCTACCGAAAACTGTCTGCGCCGTTTAAATATTACGGCCGTATCGAAAAGCAAGTTTACAAGCGCGGCAAATACGCCGGCCTTGTAAATTGGCATTTTCACATTTTTATGACCGGTGGACTTGAACGCGACGTGCTTGAAGATATGTGGCCGAATGGTATTCGTACTAATGCCGACCGTTTTCAGCCCGAAAAGTTTGGTCCCGAAGCAGCTGCACGATATACCGCAAAAGACCCGGACGGCGACCGCCGTTTCTTCTGTTCGAAAAACCTTGCGAAACCGGAAGAAAAAGTAAAAGACGGCAAGACCAGCCGTCGCTGCGTAGAGCGTATGTGCACCCTGCGCTCAGATGATAAGGAATATTGGGAAAACCGCTATAAGGGTTATCGATTTGTGCGCGCGTTCCCTCGATTTAACGAATATAACGGTCACTGGTATTTGTCGGTGGTTATGTACAAAATAGACGGCTCGGGCGACCTGCCGGAATGGAAAATAGATGACTGGGCCGATGAATGGAAGGAATAGCAATATGAAAATTAAAAAGTTGATAGACATTTGCAAAAAAACAGGAAATATGTTCTTGTATAACACTGAGGATAAGCGGTGGCTATCGGATGGACACGCAATTTATGATATTACCTCATTGCCTGCATTTGATGAAATAACACTATGTAACACATATGACATAAACGATAAACAAGCGAGTAAAATTAATTTCCGCCAGGAAACCGAGCTTCCGGCTGCTATAAATTTTGACGATGTATGTGACGGTGAGTGTGTTGCTTTGCGCGGACCGATGTGGCTTTCGCACGCCGGCACCGGAATCATCCCGTTTAAGACTTCGCAGGGGATAGTGTTTATAGAATCAAAGTATTTATTACCGTTATCAGACATTAGTCCTTCGCTTTTGGAGCTTTATGAACGTACCAACGAAAACGGAAATATTTATTTTGCTGTTAAATCGGGTATGTTGCTACTCGCTGCCATTACGCCTTACGATGTTATAAATTCTGAATTTGTAGGGCGATTAAAGGAACTTACACAACAGTGTGAGGTTGCTTTGTTTAATAAGCAGTCTGATTCTAAAAATATCATCAATGAGCAGATAATGATGGATATCAATGACCGAAAGGATGAAAAAGAATGATACTTTCCGTGACGTTAACAGATTTAGAGTTTACAGGTGTGGCGGGGGCTCTTCTGATTGTCGGTGTTGTTGTAGGAGTTTTTTTAATAGCGCTCTGCTCGGCAAATAGCAAAAGGTGATTTTTACGCTTTGTACCAGGATTAAACAATACGGGAGGAGGCATAAACGTGGACTGGAAAAAAGAGGCAGTGAACGACCTGCTTAACTATAAGGCGCGTTGTGAATCAAAAATTAATATTTTAGAAGAAATAAAAGCGCTGGAGGCTGACAGCGTTTCTTTGCGTGGAATTTCCGCAGATACACCTGTTATGGGAGGCTTGAGCAGTCAAGAGAATAAATATCTTAACGTTCTTGCCAAAAAAGAAAGACTAAAGGATAACCTTAAGGCAGTGCAGCGGCTTATAAAACGCACAGAAAGAGGTCTTGCCTGCCTGGATAAAAGGCAGCGCACTGTGCTCGAAGGGTTTTATGTGTATAAGACCAGTACATATGTTGACGATTTGTGTTATTCCTTGTGCGTAGAAAAGTCACAGCTGTATCGTATTAAGGATAACGCACTGCTTAAATTTACAATAGCAATGTACGGAGTTGTGGACCTATAAAAGAGGGGAAAAAGAGGGGACGATTTTTTAAAAAAAGCGTGTTATAATGATAACGTGAAAAAACAGAAAATATTAAGAAAAGGCGTGCCTAATAGGTGCGCCTTTTAGTATGCCATTTGCGCGGGCACGTGTGCGTGTGTATGCGCGTGCGCAAAATTCTTCTAAAAGGAGGCGGTAAGGTGGCTACAGAACAGGACACAAAGGGAATCTACCCAACACTAAAAGGAAAGAAGCGAAAATTCGCTGAAAAGCTTGTCAGTCCGGAGTTTGACGGCAATATAAGCGGCCTTTGTGCTGAAATGGGTGTTGCACGGTCTACTTATTACAGATGGTGTGATGATTCCGACTTTAACAGATACATAGAATACTTAATCGAAAAATACACCGAAAGCGAACTCGCGAACGTTTGGCGCTCTCTGATAAGCAAGGCGAAAGGCGGTAGTGTAGAGGCAATAAGGTTGTATTTTGAGCTGAAGGGTAAATATAATCAAAAGGTTACTGTAAACGGTGGTGTAGTATTCTTAGCGGGTGATGACGAAATTGCAGAATAAAAGGGTGTATTTGCCCGATATAGTTGGTGGTGGATACGGCAAGTTTTGGAACGACAAAAGCAGATATAGGGCACTTAAAGGCGGTAAGGGTAGCAAAAAGTCTACCACAACCGCCTTAAATTATATCAGTCGTCTGATGAAATATCCGAAAAGCAATTTACTTGTAGTGCGCGGTGTTATGGATACGCACAGAACAACAACGTTTGCACAGTTAAAGTGGGCCATAAATGTGCTGCAGGTATCGCATCTGTGGCGGTGTACGGTAAGTCCTTTGGAAATGACCTATATTCCAACTGGGCAAAAAATACTGTTTCGTGGTTTTGATGATGTTTTAAAATTGGCGTCGACCACAGTACCGCACGGTTATCTTTGTTGGGTATGGGTTGAGGAAGCTTATGAAATATACTCTGAAGAAGATTTTGATAAATTAGATTTCTCGGTTCCGCGTGCGGCCGTTCCGCCCCCGCTTTTTAACCAAACTACCCTGACGTTTAACCCCTGGAGTGAAAGACATTGGCTGAAAAAACGCTTTTTTGATTCGCCGGACGAGCTTACGACCACATACACTACAGATTTTACTTGCAATGAACACTTGTCCGATGAATACCGCACGTCAATGCGCTTGTTGCGCGAAAGAAACCCGCGCCAGTATCGCGTAGTTGGGCTTGGTGAATGGGGAATTGCCGAAGGCCTGGTATATGAGAACTGGGAAGAGCTTGAGTTTAATATATGCGAGCTTGGCCTTGAGCGTGACGCAGAAGGCAACGTAACAGTAGATACCAGATGGCAATATCGAGATTTTTTCGGTTTGGACTACGGGTATAAAAATGACCCTACGGCTTTTATTTGTTACAAGGCGAACCCGATAACAAAAGAGCTCTTTATTTATGATGAGCATTACGAAAAAGGGATGCTCAATTGTGATATTGCTAATATGATAAAACGAAAAGGCCTTGCTAAAGAGCGCATCAGAGCAGATAGCGCCGAGCAGAAATCAAACGAAGATTTAAGGCGGCTTGGTATATCGCGCGTTTTGGAATCGGTTAAAGGTCGCGATAGCGTTAGAAACGGAATAGCAGCCTTGAGCGAATACAAGATATACGTGCATCCTTGCTGTGTAAACACGATTTCGGAGTTGTCATCGTATTGTTGGCGCAAGGACCGGTTAGAGAAAACACTTAACGAACCGGTAGATGTCAATAATCATCTTATGGATGCAATGCGCTATGCGTTTTATGATGTTCGATTTTTCCATCCGCAAGACAGCACAAAAAGGGTGCGTACGGTGGAAGAACGTACAAATTACTATAACGGCTTTAATTCAAATGATTTTAAGGGG
>JAZUOJ010000055.1:0-2209 GCA_045604625.1 Acutalibacteraceae bacterium
TGCTTATTATACTCTGTCCTTATATACTATACCGTCAAGGTGGTCAATCTCGTGGCAGAAGGCACGCGCCTTTAGTCCCTCACCTGTAACAGTAAATGTTTTTCCGAAGCGGTCTTGCGCCCTTACTGTTACGTTCATAGGTCGCTCAACAACCGCATATTCGCCCGGGAAAGAAAGGCAACCCTCTTCCCCTTTTTGACTGCCGCTTTGTGATATAATTACGGGGTTTACAAGCTCAATAAGGCCATCACCTACATCGACAATGCAATATCTGCGCAAAATACCAACCTGACTTGCCGCCAGGCCGCAACCGTCAGCCTCATACATCGTCTCGGCCATATCGTCCAAGGTCTGAGCAAGGCGCTCGTCAAAATTAAGCACACTTCTGCAAACCTTATGAAGAATCGGATCTCCATCCTTTACAATGTTTCTGGTAGCCATAAAATCACCTTAAAACAAATTATATATTTCCTTCAGGGTTAACATCAACATACACGCTTGAATATTTGCCCTGTACACTTTGATAGTATTCGTCCAAAACTGCCGTTATGAGTTCGCGCAAACGGCGGTTTTGTTTACATTTAATTATTATTCTGTATCTATATTTTCCGCTTACCCTTGGTACGGCGGTGGGTGTCGGTCTTAAGATTATTAGCTTAACGTCTGAAAATTCGCCGCCTATTTTTTCGGTCAATAGATCAACAAACTTCTGCGCAGACTGCATTGCTTTAGCCTGGGTTTGCGACATAGTTACAACCGACAAAATATCACAATAAGGCGGATAAACCATGAGTTTACGGGTTAAAATTTCTTCATTATAAAAAGATTCATAATCTTGAGCCGCAGCGAGTTTAATAACACTATTTTCAGGGTCAAGCGTTTGTATATACGCCATTCCGGGAGTGTCCCCTCTACCCGAACGACCGACAACCTGTGTGAGAAGCGAAAAGGTGCGTTCGTAACCGCGAAAATCTCCGCTGTTCATCGACTGGTCACCGCAAAGCACTCCAACAAGCGTAACGTTTGGAAAATTTAACCCTTTTGCAACCATTTGGGTGCCAAGCAGAATATCATACTCGCCCGCCGCAAAAGCAGCCAGCTTGTCCCTAAACGCGTTTCTGGCCATTGTTGTATCTGCATCCAAACGGAGGACACGAGCCTGCGGGAAAAGTAAGGAAATTTCATCCTCTACCTTTTGTGTGCCCGCACCGCTATAACGCAAATGATTTCCGCCACAGGATGGGCAGGTCGCACTATAATCTTCAGAATGTCCGCAGTAGTGACACATAAGTCGACCGCTTGCCGAGTGATATGTCATTGAAACGCTGCAATTTTTGCAGGTAGAAACATATCCACAAGACGGACAAGAAATATATGTGTTGTGACCGCGCCGGTTAAGCAGCAAAATTGCCTGTTTGCCGTCATCCAAGGTATTCCTTAGTTCGTCGGCCAAAACCATACTTATATTACCGCTGTTGCCCGACTGTGCCTCTCCGCGCATATCAATTGGAATAACCGTCGGTAAAACAGCGTTACCATAGCGTTCTTTTAAAGTACACAACGTGTATTTTCCGGCCATTGCAGCGCTATATGATTCAAATGACGGCGTAGCACTGCAAAGCAGACATAGGGATTTATGAAATGCCGCGCGAAATCGAGCAACATCGCGTGTATGAAAACGCGGTGACTGTTCAGATTTATATGTGTGCTCCTGCTCCTCGTCCATTACGATAAGACCTATATCGTCAAAAGGCGCGAAAACAGCCGAGCGAGTGCCAAGCGCAATTTTCGCTTCACCGTTTTTTACACGCTTCCATTCGTCAAGCCGTTGTCCAAGCGGCAGAGCACTATGAAAAACAGCAACCTTTTCACCAAAGCGCGAATAAAAAATGTCCAGCATTTGAGGTGTTAACGATATTTCGGGCACCATAACAATGGCACCGCGTCCGCTTGATATAACATCCTCAACCAGCTTTAAGAAAACCTGCGTTTTACCGCTGCCGGTAATACCGTGAAGTAAGACAGTAGAAAACTGCTTTTCTGCAAGCTTAGACTTTACGGTATTATAAACTTCTTTTTGTGAATCGGTTAAATCGCAACTGACGTTTCTTTGAGAAGCTAACCCGATTTCCGGCCTACGGTATGTTTCATAATCAAAAAGCTCAACAACACCATATTTTGCGAGATTATTTATAACAACACTGCCGAC
>JAZUOJ010000056.1:0-16832 GCA_045604625.1 Acutalibacteraceae bacterium
AGCAAACTTACAAATGAAGAAATAGCTACGGCTACAGAGAAAGGATGGACATTAGCATAATGGAAAAAACAGTAGTAAACGTTAAAAAACTCACAGCCTCTCAGGGTATGGTGCACACAAACGGTGAGGTGTACGGCCGAGTAATTTACTTAGGTTGTAATGATTCACCAAAAAACTGGTATGAGATATCAGAAGAAGAGGCCACTGAGCTGCAGACGGCTGATGAAGACCAGGCTAATGTTTAAGGAAGGGGGAAAGAAAAGGTGCCGGAAATGGTTTTTGGAATCGTTGGCGCAGTTGTGGGAGTGACCGGAACGGTGCTCGCCTTTGTTACTCTTATAAGAAACAAAAAGACGGACGACCGTGATGAAGGCAGAGAAGGAGGTGTTGTGTTAACAGAACTCGGTAATATAAAACGAGGAATTGATGGCATCGAAAAGAAGCTGGAAAAACAGGAATCTCAGTATGTGGAGGTTATTAAACAGCTTACTGCCATTGATATCTCTACAAAGCAAGCGCATAAACGTATTGATACTTTGGCAGAGTATCACAAACCGAATTAAGTTAGTAAAACAGGAGGAAATACAATGTATAAGTTTGAGAACTTTTTAAAACGCTTTAAGTCTTGGGCGCTGTGGCTGGCTATGGCGGCTCTCGTAGTTTTTTGCGTAAAAGAATTTGTAGGTATTGATATTTCTAATAAGGTGAACGGTTTTATGAACGTGCTGCTGCCGGTGCTCGTTGCCTTTGGAATTGTCAATAACCCCACAGATAGCAAGAAAATATAAGGAGGTCAATTATGCCTGTATTAGTTTATTCTAAAAAGACACAAGGTAATGTATATTGTTCAGCTCATACACAAGTAAGGGAAATGGCTTGTAAGGACGGTACCGATACCGTCCTTATTGATACTACCCTTATGGAAATGATAGAGAAACTTTTTGCAAAGCTGAACTGTAAAAAGTACATAATTTCCAGCGGATACCGTACTCCTGAATATTCTGTTAAGGCGGGCGGTTCGCGTACCGACAGACATACACAAGGAAAGGCTGTAGACGCTTGTTTCTATGATAAGAACGGTGAAATTATACCGGCGCCAATCGTATGTTGCGTAGCTCAGGATTTAGGTTTTAACGGTATTGCAAATATTTCAAGTGCATACAAAAACGTGCATCTCGATATGGGTGACCGCACAAAGCCCTATCTTGGGGATGAAACAAAAGGTACGAATAGCGTAACAAGAAATTTCTATGATTACTTTGGTATAAGTAAAGCCGATGTTACTAAATATACGGGCGAGGTTGTGCAGGCCCCGGTAAACTATTTCCCGAAGTTTATCGGAACAACAGCAAGTATTGTAACGGCATTAAATGCGCTTAAAATTACATCATCGTTTGCATATCGTAAGCAGATAGCAGTTGCCAACGGAATTAGTGGTTATAGCGGTACTGCAGTACAAAACACTAAAATGCTTAACCTATTAAAACAGGGTAAGCTTATAAAGCCCTGACGACTTTGAAGTTGTAAAATAAATTAAACAGCGGACAGGAATTTTATTCCTTGTCCGCTGTTTTTTTATGAATTTCGTGTGACATTTCGTGTGACATTTTTGTGTTTTTTTAGCATATTTTAGGTTTTTTTAGCAACTTTTTTGAAAATCAAAAAACGCCGCAAAGCCTTATAAATAAAGGAAAAACCCGCAATAATGCGGGTTTCCGTTTTGGCTGGGGTGGCAGGATTCGAACCTACGAATGCAGCAGTCAAAGTGCTGTGTCTTACCGCTTGACGACACCCCAATATTTAACTTTATATTTAGAAATGCCGCAGGCAAAGGTGCCTGCGGTATTTTTTGGGGTGGAAGATGGGATTCGAACCCACGATCTCCAGTGCCACAAACTGGCGCTTTAGGCCAACTAAGCTACATCCACCATATTTCTTGCGCCGAAACGCAAAAATTATTATAACACAGTATTTAATTTTGTCAACACTTTTTTACAGAACAAAATCATCGCTGCAATATTCACCGGCAAGGGTTGCCTTTTCGGGTATGCGTTTGGTTACGTCGTAGCGATACTTTCTGCAACTGTCATTTCGTCCTACTACACCGCGAATTCTGCACAATACTTCTGTTTCCGAATCGAAATCCCGTGAATTAAGGCAGTACTTGCAGGCGTGGGGAATTTGTTTATTAAATAAACGGTTTTTCAAATCAATTCCACCTTTCTACACCATTTTACCACACATAGACCTATTTTTCTAGAGGATTTTACGTTTTTTGTTTCCGCTAATTGATATTATCAGACAAACACTCATCAAAATTAGTGATGCAGCACCTGCATAAGAAATAGACGTATTCGCACGCCTAACAAAAATGCCGTTTGAAATTGTACTTACCGTTCTGTTGTCCAGTTTTAAGAGAACGTATGTAGTTGCAGTAGAAATGGCGGCGTGCAACAACCTAAAGACTAAAAAAACAGGATATGAGGGCATTATTTCTTTTCCCACAGAATAAACCTGACAATGCACCGAAAGCCCGCAAAAGCTTAAAATTGACGAAATTATCAATATATTTCCGCCTGCATTCGCTGCAGCCGTGGTAACCTCTGCGGCTACACTAAACGCTTTGCATAAAAACGCCGGGAACATACCACAGTTGATGACTGCTAAAAAAGCAGAAAACAGCACAACCCAAGCGCATATTCCGAAAATTGATACGGCAGACTCTGCTGTGGAGCTAACAAAAGCATCACCCAAAGAACTGCTTTTGGGTTTAATATTATCGGCCCCGGGTTCTTCACGCAATTCTGTGACTATTGCTAAAATTAATGTCGCAACCGTATTTGCTATAAGCAAAATAACACCTAAAAAACTGTCGTTTAAAATGCCTTGTCCTACGGCGGTTAGTATAAAGGCAGGTCCCGCATTTACACAGTAAAGCGACATTAGCCTTGCTCTGTGTAAAGGTAGTTTCTTTTGCTCATACAGCTCGCGTATTAAGCGCACTCCGACAGGGTAGCCCGCCAAAAATGACATAAAAAAAACGCAGAACTGTTCGCCGGATTGGTGAAAGATTTTTCGTGAAACGGGTGAAAACAGTTTAGAAAGAAAAGAAATAACGTTGCTTTTCTGGCAAAAGAGGGCCAGTGCGCAAAAAGGAAAAAGAGAAGGAATTATAACCTGTGAGCATAGAATAAGACCGTCTATAACACCGTCAGACGTAATTTTTGGCATCAGCAAAATAAGTGAGCATAGAATTAGTGCTATTGCGGTTACAGCTGTCATTTTCAAAGTGTAGCTTTTCACGTAAAACACCTCATAAAAATATACGCCGGTTATTATTACAATATTTCTTTCATATTTTATTTTAGAATGGAGAGGTGTGTATGGGTAGGCAAGAAAAAATAGAAAGTCTGGGCAGGAAACTAGAGCTTCCCAGCGGAATTGTGGGAGGTGGCGCGCACATTGAACTTTTTTCAAACCGTGAGGCGCTTATCGAGGGGATTAAGGGAGTAATTGAGTATAACGACTGCTTTATAAAGCTGAATATTGGCAGAGGAACGGTAGAATTTTGGGGCAATAATATGGAAATTTCCTCGCTTGATTGCGGAGAGCTTGCGATAAACGGGAAAATAACCAAAATCGAGTTTTGTGTTTAGGTGATTAAATGTTTTTTATAAGACTGTACCGCTTTTTTTCGGGAAAGGTAAAGGTTTTGGCAATCGGCGAGTTTTCCGAAAGAATTTTAAATATTTGCGCTCATAATGGTATTACTGTTTGGGGAATACGCAAAAAAGACGGTAAAATCACGTTTTATATGCTAGCGCGCGATTTTATTTACGTTCGTCGAGTAATCGGCGGCAGTAAAATAAGACTGCACATTTTAAAAAAGACGGGTTGGCCGTTTATTTGGCGTCGTTATAATAAACGATTCGGACTATTTGCAGGTGTAGTTTTTTTCTTTATTACGCTTTGGTTTTTGTCAGGTTTTGTATGGAATATTAACGTTTCCGGTAACCAAAAGATATCCGATAGGGAAATACTTTCAGCATTATCAGACGTTGGAATCAGCGAGGGCATTAGGGCGGATAGTATTGATGCCTGGGCCAAAAGGGTAGAGCTTTTAACTAAGGTGGATGGTTTGGCGTGGGCGGCGCTGAATATTGAGGGGTGCGTGCTTACGGTAGACGTGACCGAAGCTGAACTTAAGGAAGAAAAGGATAATCTTCCTTGTAATCTTGTGGCCAAAGACAATGGCAAAATTGAAAAAATCGAGGTTATCGACGGAAAAATTATGTGTAAAACGGGTGATTTTGTGGCCCAAGGTGATTTGTTGGTGTCGGGGATTTATGAGCTTGTGGACGGCAACACCCATCTGGCGGAGTCGAGAGGTAAGATTTATGCAAAGGTTGAAAAGAATTACCGCTTTACGGTTCCGTATAATCAGCAAGTTAAATTTTTAAGCAGCAAAGAAAAAAAGCGTTATGCGCTAAGCCTTTTTGGACTTAAAATACCGATGTATTTAGGTTCGTTTACGAGCGATTATTTGAGGAAAGACGAAATATTGTCGCTAAAAAGCGGAGAGTCGTACGTACCTATTTATGTTCATAAAAGCAGTTTTAGAGAGATAAGTGAACAAAAAATAGGCATTTCTTATGACGATGCTGTTGAACTGGCAAAAAAGAAGTTTAACGAATGTGTAGAAGGCTGTGAGATACTGAATTTAGATGAAAAAATAACCGATAACGGTGAATCGGTTACTGTTGAGTATAGCGCATTGATAATAAAAGACATAGCAAAAAAAGAAAAAATATTAATTAGTGCTACAAATTAGTAAAAGTTTATGATATAATAACACAGATAATATAATTAGCAATTGCAAGGAGATGCACGTTTGGAGAGGAACATAAACATTGAGAGAATAGAGCAAATAGCAGGACTGTTTGGGAATTTTGATGAAAATGTTAAGAAAATTGAGGCGCAGTACGATGTTAAAATTACCAGTCATTCAAATCAAATTAAAATTTCCGGTGACGCTGAGGGAGTTTATGACAGCGCACGCGCCATTGAATGTTTGCTCAAACTGATAAATAAAGGCGAGCTTATAAACGAGCAAAATCTTCAATACGTTTTCGCACTTGTAAGCGATGGTGAAGACGAAAAAATAGAAAATCTTACGGACTCCGACTGCATTTGCATAACGTCACGCGGCAGACCGGTAAAGCCCAAAACACTTGGTCAAAAGCAGTATGTTGATGCAATAAAAAACAATACAATAACGATTGGTGTCGGACCGGCAGGAACGGGAAAAACCTATTTGGCTGTTGCAATGGCGGTAAAGGCTTTCCGCAACAAGGAAATCAATCGTATTATCTTAACCCGTCCCGCTGTTGAGGCCGGAGAAAAGTTAGGCTTTTTGCCGGGTGATTTGCAGCAGAAGGTTGATCCGTATCTTCGTCCGCTTTACGATGCTTTATTTGATATGCTTGGCGCCGAAAGCTTTAACCGCTGTCAGGAACGCGGAGATATTGAGGTGGCACCGCTTGCGTACATGCGCGGCAGAACGCTGGACGACAGCTTTATTATTCTGGATGAAGCGCAAAACACAACCAGCGAACAAATGAAAATGTTTTTAACCAGACTGGGTTATAATTCAAAGGCGGTCGTTACAGGCGATATTACACAAATAGACCTGCCCGACGGAAAGAAGTCCGGCCTTAAAGAGGTTATAAGCATTTTAAAGGGTGTCGAGGATATTGCCATATCTAAATTTACCGGCAAGGATGTTGTAAGACACAGACTCGTGCAGGAAATAATTAAAGCATACGAAAAATATGAGGAACGAAAAAATGAAAACAAAGGTAATAATAACAAACTCGCAAAAAAAGGTTAGTGTAACTAACGAGCTTAAGAAGCTTGTAAAAACCGCTTGTGAACTCACCTTAAAGAATGAAGAATTTTTGGAGCCGGCAGAGGTTAACGTTACGTTTGTCGACGATGAGGAAATTCGCGTTCTTAACGCCCAACACCGTGATATAGATCGCTCTACCGACGTGCTGTCATTCCCGCTGGGTTGCGACGGCGTTTACGACACAAACCCCGAAAACGGCAGATTAATGCTGGGGGACGTAGTGTTATCGCTTGAACACGCTGTAGCTCAGTCGGAAGAATACGGACATTCTTTTGAGCGAGAAGCTGCGTATCTTACCGTACATTCAATGTTGCATCTGCTTGGATACGACCACGTAAATGACGAACAGGAAAAAAAGATAATGCGAGATAGAGAAGAGCAGGTTATGACGCTGCTTGATTTAAGGAGATAGGAAATGAAAAAATCTGCTTTTGTGGCCGTTGTAGGTAGGGCAAATGTTGGAAAATCCTCGTTTGTTAACAGGGCTGTCGGCGAAAAGGTTGCAATTGTTTCGGACAAACCTCAAACCACACGAACAAAAATTATGGGTGTGCTTACAAGGGATGAAACACAAATTGTTTTTATAGACACCCCCGGTTTTCATAAGCCGCATAATACGCTTGGAGAAAATATGATAAAGGCGGTCGGTACCGGACTTTCCGACGTTGATGCCGCCATATTTATGATAGAAGCAGTAACCAGGTTTAAGTTTGATCCGCAAAATCTTCCCCCGGCTGAATTAAAGCTTATGGAGGAGATAAAAAAGCGTGGTATTCCGGTGATTTTAGCGGTGAATAAGATTGACCTTTTGCAGGATAAGGGTGAGTTGTTACCGATAATTTCGGCATACACGGACAAGCTTCCCTTTGCAGCGGTCGTTCCTTTTTCTGCCAAGACCGGCGACGGTGCGGAAATACTGATAGACGAGTTGATGGCCTTTGCAAAGGAGTCGGTGCATTATTTTGACAGCGACACCGTAACCGACCAGAGTGAACGCACTATGGTAGCAGAAATGATACGGGAAAAGTTGCTTCGCACTTTGGATAATGAGGTGCCTCACGGTATTGCGGTAGACCTTGAACAGTTTTTTGAAAGTGATAGTCGCGAGGGCGAACCAATACTTAACGTCAGCGCGGTAATATATTGTGAGCGAGATAGTCACAAGGGTATTATCATCGGAAAAAAAGGTGCTTTGCTGAAAAAAATCGGTACACTCGCACGCAAGGATATTGAGGAGTTTTACGGCATTAAGGTGTCGCTTAAACTATGGGTAAAGGTTAAGGAAAACTGGCGAAGCATGCAGGGCGCAATTCACGGTTTCGGACTTGACTGATTTTACCTAGAATAATATTTTTTCTTCTTCACAACTTAAATCCAGGGTGATGAAGTTGGAAGAAAAACTTGCTTGGAATGAATTTGTAAAAAGCGGCTCTGTGCAGGCCTATCTAAATTATAGAAACTGCGTGGCAAAGGGGGAGAACGTTGAGCATTTCGACAGACGGACTTGTAATAAAGGTGAATAATGTTGGCGAATATAATCGTGCTGTTTCGGTGCTTACCAAGGATTTTGGCGTTATCCACGCCTTTGTGCACGGAGCGAGAAGTCTCAGAAGCAAAAACGGAATAGGAAGCGCTTTGCTTTCATATTCACACTTTACCTTTTCGCAAAAAAAGGATACATATACTGTTACCGATGCTACGGTAAACAAAGTTTTTTTCAATTTGCCAGGTGATATTGAAAAGTTGGCGCTTGCTCAGTATTTTTGCGAGCTTTGCGGTGTTTTGGCACCTGTTGAAGACGATTCTTATGAGTATCTTCGGTTAATGCTGAACTCGCTAAACTTTCTTTCGTCCGGTCAACGCGACCCCTTAATGATAAAGTCTATAACGGAACTTCGTATGCTTTCGCTTTCGGGATATACGCCTGACATTGTTGCTTGTAAAGAGTGCGGAGAATTTGAGGATGAGGTTATGTTTTTTAACCCGATTGACGGTGACCTGTGCTGTGCATCGTGCCGCAGAGGCGGCGCGGACGTGCTTTCGGTAGGCAAAGGTGTTTTGGCCGCTATGCGGCATATAGTATATTCTGATTTTGAAAAGCTATATAACTTTGCTCTTCCCACCGCCGCACTCGAAAATTTGTCACGTGTTACCGAAACTTTTTTACTATCACAAATAGAGCATAGATTTACGACGCTTGAATTTTTAAAAAATCTATAGAGGAAAAATATGTACGATTTAAAAAGATGCTCACGCGTGCTTGAACTTCATAAGGTGCTGGCTATGCTGGCGAATGAAACCGGCATGCCGGATGCGGCACAACGCGCTACCGAACTTTCGCCTGCGTATGACAGGGAAGAGGTAGAAATATTACTTAAAGAAACGGCCGATGCTCACGCATTTATGGCTCGTTTCGGTGCACCGTCTTTTTCCGGTGCTCCTAATGTTAACAGTGCACTTATGCGTGCAAAGGCGGGCGGTGTGCTTTCGGCGGGCGAGCTTTTGGGTATAGGTGAAACCCTGCGTGTTATTCGTTCGGTACGAGAATGGCGTCAAAACGCTGATGCCGCCAGCGAGACGGCACTTGATACTTATTTTGAAAGACTGGTACCCAATAAGTTTTTAGAGGATAAGATTTTTCTTTGTATAAAAAATGAAGAAGAACTCAATGATAATGCCTCTGGCGAACTTTACGAAATAAGGCGTAAAATTTCAGCCGCGGTTTCAAACATTCGCACGCGCCTTGATAAACTGGTTAAAAGCCAAAATTCAAAATTCTTGCAGGAGAATATTGTTACCCAACGTGACGGTCGATACGTTGTGCCCGTAAAATCGGAGCACAAAAACGACGTTGCGGGTTTGGTGCACGATACCTCGTCATCGGGTGCAACATTGTTTATAGAACCTATGGCGGTTGTTGAAATCAACAACGAAATTAGGGTGCTAAAAGCGAAGGAAAAGGCGGAAATCGAGCGTATTTTATCAGAACTTACGAGTATCGCGGCTGATTTCGCCGATAGCACAGTACGTTCTTATGATACGCTTGTGTATATAAACTTGGTTTTTGCAAAGGCAAAACTGGGATACCGCATGAAGGCATCTATTCCGACGCTTTCCGGTGACCGTTCTCTATATCTTAAAAGGGCACGCCATCCGCTGATTTCTCCGTCTGCGGTTGTTCCGGTTACTGTGGGACTGGGTAAAGATTATGATACGCTCATTATTACCGGTCCCAATACAGGTGGTAAAACCGTTACGCTTAAAACTATCGGACTGTTAACACTTATGACAATGTGCGGTCTTATGATACCGGTAGACGACGGAAGCAGTATTTACGTTTTTGATAAGGTTTTGGTCGATATCGGTGACGAGCAAAGCATAGAACAGTCTTTGTCTACGTTTTCATCGCATATGGCGAACATTATAAACATCTTAAACGTTGTTGATGATAATACTCTTGTTTTAATCGATGAATTAGGTTCCGGTACCGATCCTATTGAGGGTGCCGCACTTGCTAATGCAATTCTGGTACAGTTGCGTGCTTGCGGTGCCAGAATAGCGGCTACAACACACTATGCAGAACTAAAATCTTATGCGCTCGACACGCAGGGTGTAGAAAACGCTTGTTGCGAATTTGACGTTGAAACATTGCGACCGACCTATCGCTTACTTATAGGCGTACCTGGAAGATCAAACGCTTTTGCAATTTCGAGCCGCCTCGGACTCTCGGGGGACGTTGTCGAATATGCAAAATCGCTTATTGATAAAGATGACCTAAGACTTGAGAATATTATTGCTTCACTCGAAGAATCAAGACTTGAAGCGGAAAAAGAACGCGAGCTTGCTAATAAACTTCGCGTTGAACTTAATGCAGCGAAGAACAGCGTAAAGGATAAAATTGCCGAACTTGAAAAAGAACGCGAAAAGCAGGCTGAAAGGGCAAAAACGGAGGCGATGCGAATTGTTGAAAACGCCAGGTTACAGACAAATAAACTGTTAACCGAGCTTGAAGAGATTAAAAAATCTATGAATGCTAAGAACTCTGCCGATATGCTTTCCCGCGCCAGAAGAAGCGTAAAGGGCGGCCTGAACCGAATGCTGGACGAAGCGGATCCCGTTATAAGCAGGGCGGGGGAAGAGTATGTTTTGCCGCGACCGCTTAAGGTAGGAGATTCGGTGGTAATTTTTGATATCAATAAGAGTGCTACTGTTTTAAGCGTGGACGAGTCGTCCGGTACCGCAATGGTACAAGCAGGTATTATTAAGACTAAGGTTGATATTAGTAATCTGCGTCTTGAGGCAAAAAAAGAAACGCCCGTAAAGCGCGAGCGTAACGTAAAAGGCATTTCAAGTCGTGCCGAGAGAACCGCCACCACAGAGGTTGACCTGCGCGGAATGGCAAGTGACGAAGCTATTATGGAGCTTGATAAGTATATAGACAACGCTGTTATGTGTGGCATCCCCGGTATCACAATCATTCACGGAAAGGGCACAGGTGTTTTACGAAAGTGCGTTCATCAGCATTTAAGGACGCACAAAAACATTCGAACCTACCGTTTAGGAGTGTTTGGCGAGGGTGAAGACGGTGTTACAATTGCCGAACTGAAATCA
Source organism: Acutalibacteraceae bacterium (assembly GCA_045604625.1). Taxonomy (GTDB): domain Bacteria; phylum Bacillota; class Clostridia; order Oscillospirales; family Acutalibacteraceae; genus SIG589. The sequence goes on from JAZUOJ010000056.1 coordinate 10,520, forward strand.
TAATAAAAAACCGGACTGGAAACAGTCCGGTTTTCTTATTAGTGTATAAATTTGTCGTGAACTGCTTTAAGAGCGCGTTCGCCATCCTGAATATCAACAAGTACGGAAATTTTAATTTCGCTGGTGGAGATTGTCTGGATGTTGATGTCTGCATCATAAAGTGCCTCAAACATCTTGGCGGCAACGCCGGGGTGAGATTCCATACCGGTACCGACGATAGAAACCTTGCAAACGCTTTCATCGTGAACAACGTGCTTATACTTTAATGTTTCCTTTAAGGTTTCAATGCACTGAATTGCGGTGGCGCACTGATCCTGAGTTACGGTGAAGGTAATGTCCTTTGTGCCGTCACGGCCAACAGACTGAAGAATTATATCAACGTTTACCTTTGACTGTGCTAAACGGTTAAACACCTTAAATGCAATACCGGGCTGGTCAGCGAGACCAACAATAGAAATTCGTGAAATGTTGCTGTCCTTTGCAGCACCTCTAATAATAGTTTTTTCCATACTTACTACCTCCTTGACAATTGTTCCCTTAACATCGGGTGTGAGGCTCGAAAGAACCTCAAGTTCTACACCGTGTTTTTTAGCCATCTCAACCGAACGGTTGTTAAGTACCTGTGCGCCCAGCGTTGCAAGCTCAAGCATTTCTTCGTGCGTGATTTCATCGAGCTTTTTCGCATTTTTAACTATACGCGGGTCGGCGGTATAAACACCGTCAACGTCGGTATATATCTGGCAAAGATCTGCCTTGAGTTCTGCTGCTATTGCAACAGCGCTGGTATCGGAACCGCCACGTCCGAACGTGGTGATATCATCGTATTTATTAAGTCCCTGGAATCCCGCAACGATTACAATGTTCTTTTTTGCAATTTCTGCACGCAGGCGTTCAGATTCAACCCTTTTGATTCGTGCAACCGAATAGTTAGAATCGGTCACAAAGCCTGCCTGCCAGCCAAGTAGAGAAACAACCGGAAGTCCAAGTGTTTCAATTGCCATAGCCAGTAGGGAAATAGACATTTGTTCGCCCGCTGACACGAGCATATCCATCTCACGTTTTGAAGGTCCGTTAGGGTTAACAGAAAAAGCCTTTTCAATTAACTCGTCTGTGGTGTCGCCCTGTGCCGAAACAACTACAATTACGTCATTACCCTTTTTGTAGTCTTCTTCAATAATATGGGCAACGTTGAAAAGTCTTTCGTTGTTGGCAACCGAAGAGCCGCCGAATTTCTTTACGATAAGTGCCATAAAAATCCTCCGTTATATCGTTACCGCAAAAGCGGTATTTTGCTAATATATAATACAAAAATTATGCCGTATTTGTTAATCAATTACACGGAAAACACGGTAATCGTTTATATTTAATGTGCTTAAAGTTGAAACAATTTTGTTCTTTGCTGTTTTTTCAACAACAACCGCTACACAACCGTCGGAAACAAGCTTCTCCTTAACGCGCAGTGCGTTTTCAAGGTGTGCTGTGTTTGATTCGTCGGTGATTATCATATAATCGCAGGCAACGTCGTCTGAATCGGTAACGTAACCCTCGCAGTTGTCCTCCCAGAACAGATACTTTCTGGCGGCAAGATGCTTAACACAGTCAATAACGTCTGCCACAACGGCGCTCGCTGTGGGAAGTTTACCGGCTCCGCGTCCGTAAAACGCTACATCACCGATAGCGTCACCGCGTACCTTGATTATATTAAATACGTCCTCAACGTTTGAAATAATGCTACTCTCGGGAACGACAGCAGGGGAAACCGAAGCGGCAACCTGATTATCGCCGACAACACGTGCATTTCCCACAAGTTTTACAACGTATCCCATTTTAGAGGACAATTCAACGTCGGACAGTTTCATTCCTCTGATGCCTTCGGTTTTTATCTGTTCGGGATAAATATGTCTTCCAAAAGCAAGTGAAGCCAAAATACATATTTTTCTTGCGGCGTCGTGTCCGTCAATATCCGCTGACGGGTCGCGTTCAGCATATCCAAGACGCTGTGCCATCGAAAGGGCATCGTCAAACTGCATATTTTCCTTAATCATCTTTGTTAAGATGAAGTTGGTGGTGCCGTTAAGTATACCGGTTATTTCGGTAAGGTCGTTAGCAGCAAGGCACTGAGCAATTGGACGCAAAACGGGAATTCCGCCGCCAACGCTGGCCTCAAAAAGGAAGTTAATGTTGTTGTCCATAGCAATTCTAAGCAGCTCTGCGCCCTTCATAGCAACAAGCTCTTTATTCGATGTGACAACACTTTTTCCGCGCAGAAGGCACGCTTTAACATAGTCATATGCAAATGTAGCACCGCCGGCGGTTTCTACTACAACCTTTATATCGTCATCATTAAGTATGGTATCAAAATCCTTGATAAACTTATCACTATACGGTAAATCAGGGAAATCTCTGATATCCAGTATATATTTCAGGTTAATCTTGTTTTTTGCCTTTTCACTTATGAGCTCATTGTGGTTTATAATTATCTCGGCAACACCCGAGCCAACAACACCATGGCCTATAATTGCAACGTCTACCATTTTAATCTCCCTTTTCTAAATAATTTGTTCGGCGGAAACCACACCGTTTATTTTCATTAAATCTGTCATCAAATCGTCAACAGAATACTTTTCAGTGTCAATACGCAACGACACGGTTACCGCAGCAACACGGTTAGACGGAATACCTTGATTAACGGTAAGAACGTTTGCACGGTACTTGTAGATTACCGATAAAAATTCCGAAAGAATTCCCGCCTCATCCTTAAGCTCGGCGCGTATGTTTATAACCTGTTGCTCTTCATATGCAAAAATGGAATCTTTATACTTGTAAAACGCGCTGCGTGATATGCCGCATTTTTGTGCAGCGTCAGAGGCGTTTTTTGCCTCGCCCGACGCCAGCATTTGCTTAGCGCTTAATACTTTGGTATAAACATCGGGTAATGAAGTTATTTGCACCAATGCAAGTTTGTTATTATACATAGTGTCCCTCACAGAAAAACATTTGTATTCGCATGTTTAGGATAATATCATATATAAAGAGAAAAATCAAGCAATTTATTAAAATTGTATAAATTTGCACAATAACTATTGATACAGAGGAAAAAATGGGTTATTATAATACAAAAAAGAGGGGTGACAAGCTTGACGGTAGATAAGAAAAGAAAATTCCTTATAGACACGGCTTTTATCGTGCTTATAGGTGCTATTTTATATTTTTTGTTTAAATTCTGTACGATTTACCTTTTGCCGTTTTTAATAGGTCTTTTGCTTGCGGTTATTGTTCAACGTCCTGCAAAGTATATTTCGACTAAGACTAAGTTAAGTAAAAGGTTATTATCTGTTTTTTTGGTTGTCGTGCTGTATTTGATAACCATATCTTTAATTTCGGCGATCTGTGTGTTTATATATCAACGGGCATCTGCTTTCGTTTTGGCACTTCCGCAGTATATAGGCGTTATCGGAAATACGGTTTCCGATTTAAGTACAAAGTTTTCTAATATTCTTAATGATCTTCCGGCAGAAATTGTTACTGCTGTGAACACATTCCCTGAAACAATTATCTCACGTTTGACGGAGTTTGTTACGTCCTTCCTCTCAAGCTCTGCTACCGCCGTAGCAAAGAATGCCCCCAGTCTGCTTATTACAGTAATCGTAACCGTTGTTGCTAGCTGTTACTTGGCTAAAGACTACGATTCGATAATGAAGTTTGTTCACTCTAACATTTCCGAGCGTGCAAGCAGGATAATAAGAGATATTAAGGACATCTTTTTCAAAAGCGTATTAAAACTGCTCAAGAGTTATTTTTTGCTTATGATGATAACCTTTGCGGAACTTAGCATCGGATTGCTTATAATCGGAATTAAGAATCCCGTAACAGTAGCGGCAATAATAGCCTTTGTCGATTTGCTTCCCGTTTTGGGCACAGGTGCCGTAGTTATACCCTGGGCTATTATATCGCTGGTCACAGGCAACGTTTGGCGAGGAATTGGGCTTGCGCTTCTTTATCTTGTGATAACCGTTGTTAGAAACTTCCTCGAACCCAAAATTATCGGTGATCAGGTTGGGCTTTATCCTCTGATTACGCTTTTGGCGTTGTTTGTAGGACTTAGACTTTTCGGTATACTTGGTATGTTTGCTTTCCCGATAGCAATCATAATAATTGTGGGTCTGCACAAGCGTGGCACAATAAATTTCTTCTCTAAATAAGATAAAAGTTAAAGCACGGACAAGCATTATCTTGTTCGTGCTTTTAATTTTGCCCAAAATCGGCAAGTCCGCATAATATGTAGTGTATTGCTACGGCAGTATATAGTTGGCAGAAGTTATACTAGGAGAGATATAGGTTGGGTAAATATTTGATTGTTACCGGAACAATTACCTATGCAATACGCGGTCGTGATATTTTAAGGCGGCACGGCTACGCCGCAAACATGGAAAAAACAAAAGGCACACTCCAACACGGCTGCGGGTACAGTATTACGGTTTCGGGAGATATAGATAAAATAGAAACAATTTTGAAAAACGCGGGAGTAAAAATTATAGAGATTACTGCAATATAAAAAGCGGCACAGAGCTCTGACTCTGTGCCACGTTGGAGGTTATTTTTTGATTTATTTTGATAACGCGGCAACCACCGGCAAAAAGCCGCAAGCAGTTTTAAACGCTGTGACGACTGCTATGCAAAAATTGTCTGCAAACCCCGGAAGAAGCGGGCACGAGATGGCGCAAAAGGCAGGCGAAACGGTGTATAAAACTCGCGAAAAGGTTGCCAAAATGTTTGGTACAGAGCCGACAAATGTGGTCTTTACACAAAACTGTACACAGTCACTTAACTTTGTTATAAAGGGCGTGTTAAAACCGGGAGATCACGTTATAATATCCTCGCTAGAGCACAATGCCGTAGCGCGTCCTGTTTACAAAATGTTAGGTGACGGTTTGATAGAACTTGACGTAGCGCAGGTAATACTGGGGGATAGCGAGGCAACAGTAAGGTCTTTTCGCCGTCTTATAAAGAAAAACACCAAAATGATAATTTGCACCCACGCTTCAAATGTGACGGGTGAAATTTTGCCAATTAAAGAAATTGCATTACTGTGCAAAGAGAACGGTATAATTTTTACAGTTGATGCTGCGCAAACTGCAGGTGTAATGCCGATTGATATGGGAAATATGGGTATAGATTATCTGTGTATTGCCCCTCATAAAGGCTTGTATTCACCTATGGGTATCGGCATTTTGTGTGCACACAGGCCTATTGAAAGCACTATAATTGAGGGTGGTACCGGAAGCCATTCAAATATGCTTGCACAGCCCCTTGATATGCCCGAGCGATTTGAAAGCGGCACGGTTAATCTACCCGGCATCGCTGGTGTTTCGGCGGGAATAGATTTTGTTAATAATTTCGGTCTTGAAAAGATATATTCTCACGAACTGATGCTATATAAAACAATTTTTGAGGGCATAAGTAAAATTCCGGGTGTTTCGGTGTATTCCGGTATGCCGCAAAAGGGTAAAACGGCTCCCGTTTTTTCCTTTAATATTGACGGAATTACAAGTATGGAGGTTGCGTCGATGCTGTCTAAAAAAGGTATTGCCTCAAGAGCAGGACTTCACTGTGCGCCGCTGGCACATCTCACGCTCGGAACTATTGATACGGGAACGGTTAGGGTAAGCCCATCTGTATTTAACAATAAAAACGAGGTATATGCGCTGATAAATGCAGTAAAATCAATAAAAAATAATTAAATTATTTATGACAAAAAACTATTGATAATATTTTATATTATGATAAAATAATAGTGTGTATAAAATTCACAAAGTGGGGGAGTGTGTAAATGAACGCTTTTTTTGATTCGTTGGGCAATATGTTCGTCCAGGTGTTTTATGCCCTTAAGAATATTCGTCCTGCCGACATTTTAGATATATTACTCATTGCATTCGTGTTGTATAAAGGTATTGAGTTATTTAAAAAGTCGCGTGCCGGTCAGCTTATGAAGGGTATTTTTATACTCGTTGTTGTGGCTGTTCTTGCCCAGTGGCTTGAACTTGTTAGTGTCAAATGGGTGCTTAATAAGTTTATCGATTCTTTGATTATCGTTATTGCTATTATCTTCCAGCCTGAACTAAGACGTGCGCTCGAGCGTGTGGGTAGAGGTCAGTTCGGTGGCCACTCGTTTACCGATGAGCGTGAGGGTATGCTGCATTGTATTGATTCTGTTTGCAAGGCTTGCGCATCAATGCAGGAACAGAAAATCGGCGCTTTAATAAGTCGGAGGCCAAGCGGTCTTAGGAAGACAAGGCATATTATCAACTCCTTG
>JAZUOJ010000057.1:0-7761 GCA_045604625.1 Acutalibacteraceae bacterium
CCTTGTCTTCCTAAGACCGCTTGGCCTCCGACTTCGCGGGTCGCGTCCCGGCTTTTTAAGCTCGTTTATAATATCCTTAAGTGTGGGAACGCCTATTCCAAGCTCGTCAGCCAGTTCGCCCAGCGCCGTTTCCTCGGGGAAGTTGATGGTTGCTATCTTGGCGGGAGAGAGCTCCTTTAATGCAACGCCGTATTTTGCAAGCAGTTTTTCTGCTGCCGTATAGCTTTCGGGGTGCACCGACGTGTTGTCAAGCGGATTCTTTCCGCCCGACACGCGCAAAAATCCTGCGCACTGTTCAAATGCCTTGGCGCCGAGTTTCGGCACCTTAAGCAGCTGTTTGCGGTCGGTAAACGCACCGTTTTCTTCGCGGTAGGCAACAATGTTTTTTGCGACGGTGCTGTTAACGCCTGCCACGTGCTCAAGCAACGAGCAAGATGCGGTATTAAGGTCTGCGCCTACCGAGTTAACACAGTCCTCAACAACGCCCGCGAGCGTCTCCGAAAGGCGTGCCTGCGGCATATCGTGCTGGTACTGTCCAACGCCTATGGCCTTGGGCTCGATTTTTACAAGCTCCGAAAGCGGGTCTTGCAGTCTGCGGGCGATAGATACTGCGCTACGCAGGGATACGTCAAATTCGGGGAATTCGGCAGCGGCAAGCTTGGAAGCAGAGTATACGCTAGCGCCTGCCTCGCTTACGACCATATATGAAACCTTGTTTGGGATTTCTTTTATAAGTTCTGCGACAAATGCCTCGGATTCGCGGCTGGCGGTGCCGTTGCCAATAGAAATGGTGGTAACGCCGTGTTTTTTTATAAGTGCCGAAAGCTTAAGTTTTGCTTCTGCGGTTTTGTTCTGCGGCGGGGTGGGATATACTACCGTTGTGTCAAGCACTTTGCCTGTGGGGTCGCATACCGCTATTTTGCATCCGGTGCGGTAGGCGGGGTCAAGACCGAGTGTCGTACTGTTTTTAATGGGCGGCTGCATAAGCAACTGACGAAGATTGTTACCGAAAACCTTGATTGCGCCCTCGCTGGCGTCTTCCGAAAGGGCGGTTCTTATTTCGCGTTCCACCGACGGGAATATAAGTCTTCTGTAGCCGTCAACACACGCGTCATAAACAATTTTCGAACACGCGCTATCGTTTATTACAAAACGGTTTATAGTGGCCTTTTCACCAAACATTTCTGGAAGCTCGAGCGATATCTTTAAAAAGCCTTCTTTTTCGCCTCGGTTAAGTGCGAGCACGCGGTGACCGGCAATTTTAGATACCGGCTCCTCGTATTCGTAATAATTTTCGTAAACGCTCTTTTTCTCGCTGTCATCTGCGCGGGAAACAATTTTTCCCGAACGCGAGATTATAAAGCGAAGCTGTTTTCTAAGCACTGCATCGTCCGATGCCATTTCTGCAATAATATCCGAAGCACCGGCAATTGCATCTTCCGCATTTTCAACGCCCTTTTCGGCGTCTACGTATTTTTCGGCCTCTGCTAACGGGTCGGTTTCCTCTGCCTGCTCCAAAATAAGCAGTGCCAAAGGCTCAAGACCCTTCTCCTTTGCGACGCTGGCTCTCGTGCGGCGCTTTTGCTTAAACGGACGGTATATGTCCTCAACCTCAACCAGTGCCGTAGCGGCGGCAATTGCCTTTTCGAGCTCCTCGGTCATTTTGCCCTGCTCGGTTATCGAAGCAATTACCTCTTCTTTGCGCTTTTCAAGGTTGCGAAGATAGCAAAGTCTATCATATATCTCGCGCAGTATCTGGTCGTCAAGAGTACCGGTCTGTTCTTTGCGGTAACGGGCGATAAACGGTATTGTTTTATCGTCATCTATAAGTTCAACCGTGTTGTCTATCTGCCATTGTGCGAGCGAAAATTCCTTTGCAAGTGTTTCGTTAATGTTCATAAATAACTCCTGTTTTTTAAAATTAGGGGGCTGGGGGAAAGTATAAATTTTATACATATTTACAACAAGATTATTATAATGCCCGCAGATGTTTTTTTCAAGAATTTTGTAAGCCGCGCTGCGGGTATAGAAATTTTGTGCCGAAATTTAGTAAAAATGCACTCAATTTACCCCTTTAAAGCGCCTATATGATGCTTTCGACAGCATTTTACACAAAAAATATTAAACTGCTCATATAAAATTAGTTGAAATCTGCCCAAATTGGTGTTATAATGCTTCTATAACAGTTCGGGGATGTGTTGTCCCCGTGGAAAGGGTGTTCACATTGAAACAATATTCTGCAACCAACATAAAAAACATTGCGCTGCTGGGCCACGGCGGAAGTGGTAAGACCACGCTGGCAGATGCAATTTTATATTACGGAAAAGCCACCGATAGAATAGGAAAGAACGCAGACGCTACACTGTGTCTTGACTTTGATAACGAAGAAAAGAAAAGAAAGGTATCGGTAAGCGCAGCGCTTTATCCCGTTGAGCTCGGTGATAATAAAATCAACATAATCGACGCCCCCGGTCAGTTTGACTTTGCCGCCGGCGTTAGTGAATCGTTGGCCGCGGCCGATACGGCACTTATAGTACTTTCGGGTAAATCCGGTCTTACCGTCGGCGCACAAAAAGCCTATGACAGCGCACGCGAAAACGGCAAGGCTGTTGCCTTCTTCATCAACAAGCTCGATTCGGTGCACGCTCATTTTTACCGTGTAATTTCTATACTTACCGGTCGTTACGGAAGCGTTGTCTGTCCCGTTGTCGTTCCCTATGTTGAGGGCGAAAAGGTTGTTTGCTACATAAACCTTGTAAACGGCAAGGCATATACGTATGACGGCGTGGCGGCAAAGGAATATTCTCCGGTGCCTGAAAATTCCGATATTACCGGTATGCGTGATATTATGCTTGAAGCGGTTGCTTCGACCGATGAAGCGCTGATGGATAAGTATTTTGAGGGCGAAAGCTTTACCGAAGAAGAAATTCTTTCGGCACTTAAGAAGGGAATGCTTTCGGGCGATATTTGTCCCGTGTTCTGCGGTGTCGGTCAGGACGGCGCAGCCGTTTCTACCGTTATGGATATACTTGCTGAAATCGCACCTGCCGCAGCCGACGTTGAGGTTACGGTTACCGACGGCGAGGATGAAAGCACCGTAAGCGTGTCTGAAAACGGACCCGCCGCAATAGTTGTATTCAAGACCATAGCCGACCCGTTTGTTGGTAAGCTGTCATACTTTAAGGTAATAAGCGGCAGCGTAAAGGCCGATTCGCGCCTTGTTTCGCGTCGCACCGGTGCCGAAGAAAAGCTTTCAAAGGTTATGCTTGTAAAGGCCGGTAAGCAGGAGGACGCTGCGGTAATTCCCGCAGGTGATATCGGTGCAGTTGCAAAGCTTGGCAACGTGCTCACCGGTGATACCTTGTGTGAAGCTGCTTTCGGTAAGTCTGTAAAGATACCGCGTTTCCCGCTGCCCCAGCTTCAGATGGCAGTTTATCCCAAGCAGAAGGGCGAAGAAGAAAAAATTGCACAGGGTCTTATCCGTCTTATGGAAGAGGATCCGACCATAAGTTTTGTTACCAACACCGAAACCAAGGAACAGCTGCTTTCCGGTCTTGGCGAACAGCATATAGACGTTATCGTATCTAAGCTTGCTGCTAAATTCGGCGTAAGCGTTGATTTGCGCACCCCGCGCGTTGCCTACCGCGAAACCATCCGCAAGACGGTCAAGGTACAGGGCAAACACAAGAAACAGTCGGGCGGTCACGGTCAGTACGGTGACGTTTGGATTGAGTTCTCTCCCTGTGATTCCGAAGAAATGATATTTGAAGAAAAGGTATTCGGCGGAAGCGTACCCAAGAACTTCTTCCCGGCGGTTGAAAAGGGACTGCGCGACTCGGTTAACCGTGGTGTTTTAGCGGGATATCCCGTTGTAGGACTCAAGGCAACGTTGCTTGACGGTTCTTACCACCCGGTTGACTCATCTGAAATGGCGTTTAAAACTGCTGCGGGCATAGCATACAAGGACGGTCTGCCGCAGGCCGGACCCGTACTGCTTGAGCCTATCGGAAGTTTGAAGGTTACAATTCCCGAGGATAATATGGGCGACGTAATAGGCGATATAAATAAGCGCCGCGGCCGTGTAATCGGTATGAACCCCGTTGGCAACAAGCTGCAGGAAATTGTGGCAGAGGTGCCGATGGCGGAAATGTCCGACTTCTCGACCTCTATGCGCTCCATTACCCAGGGCAGAGCAGAATTTACGCTTGACTTTGAGCGTTATGAGGAGGTTCCCTCACATATCGCCGCAAAAGTTATCGAGTCTGCAAAGGTAGAATAATAAAAATTAAAAGGGGATAGCGGATGCTATCCTCTTTTTATTGTCGCATTTTTTTATTGACATAAAGACTCAGTTTTGGTATAATGCTAACTTGATAGGTTATGTTTTAGATTGGGGAATTGTCCCAACCGCATAACGGAAAAACAAAGGAGGTTTTTAGAAATGAAAAGAACATACCAGCCGAAGAAGCTTCATCGCAAGAAGGAACACGGATTTCTTAAGAGAATGGCTACCGCTAACGGCCGCAAGGTACTTGCCCGTCGCAGAGCAAAGGGCAGAAAGCAGCTTACCTATTAATTTGCTGTAATATCGGACGGAGAAAATCCGATGGAAAAGTTGGAAAAACTAAAGCTTAACAAAGAATTTAGACGGGCATACGGAAGAGGTCGCTCGTTTGTGGGAGCCGGTGTGGTAACGTATATTGTAAAAAACGGCATCGGCAAAATGCGCATAGGTATAACCACCGGTAAAAAGGTGGGCAACGCCGTCAGGCGCAACCGTGCGCGGCGTGTTATTCTTGCCGCCTTTCGCGACTGTCTTCCTAATATAAAACGCGGCGGGTACGACATTGTTTTTGTCGCCCGCGCAAAAACACCCGAAATGAATGCAAACAAGCTAAAAGAGGTACTTTCGCGTCAGTTTTCGGACGCAGGATTATGGATGAATGAAACGGATACTGATTAAGCTTATAGAGCTTTACAGACGGCACATATCGCCGCTTAAAGGTTATTCAAGCTGCCGCTTTACACCCACCTGTTCGGCCTACGCTATCGAGGCTATCCAAACCCACGGCGCACTAAAAGGAACAGCGCTCGCGTTATGGCGGGTGCTTAGGTGCAGCCCTCTTTGCAAGGGCGGGTACGATCCTGTACCGCCACGTAGGACTAAAGGAGAAAAATAAATGCAGTCTTTATACGATATTGTAAGCATACCTATGGGTTATATCCTAAAGGGACTTTCATACCTTGTCGGCAACAACTTTGCCGCTGCGGTATTTTTGTTCACGGTGCTTGTAAATATTCTTATGCTTCCGCTTACGCTAAAGTCGCAAAAATCTACCGTGCAGCAGACCAGAATAAAGCCGAAGCTTGATGCTCTGCGCGCAAAATGCGGTGACGACAAGCAGAAATATTCTATGGAAATGCAGGCGCTTTATCAGCGTGAAGGCGTTTCTATGTCGGGTGGCTGTATGCCGCTTATTATACGAATGCTCTTTATGATGGGCATTTATTATGCTGTTGTAAACCCGCTTCGTTATATTTGTGGCGTGCCGTCGGACATAATAAAAGCTGCAATGACAGAACACAGCCTTACAAGAGAAATAGAGCTTATTCCCCTTGTAGCAAAGGGTGCGATAGAGAGTATTGACCCGTCTTATGCCGAAATGATCGACTTTAACTTTCTTGGCATCAATCTTACCAATACGCCTCATTTCACGCTTGATTTTTCGAAGGCAGAGCTTATTTGGATAATTCCTTTTATGTCCTTTGCCGCACAGATGATTTCCAGCATAATCTCACTTAAAATTCAGAAGAAGGCAAACCCTGATGCGCCCAACATGGCAGGAATGATGCTGACAATGCCGCTTATTTCTTTGTGGATCGGTTTCAGCTTCCCCGGCGCTCTCGGTTTCTATTGGGCTGTATCGGCTGTGGTTGGCGGTGTTATTCAGACCGTTATATCGCTTAAATTCGGCCCCGACATTCTTATAGCAAAAGAACAGACAAAACAGGTCTATAAACGCTTTAAGTACGAAAAAAACCGCGCACAAGCGGCAGACATAAACTAGGAGGAACTGTAGTTGATTAAAGAAGCAATTGGCATAGGCGCCACGCTTGAAGAGGCTACTGAAAAGGCCAAAGCGGAACTCAATGCTTCGTTTGACGAAGAAGTACAGTTCGAAGTGCTTGCTAACCCTAAAAAGAAAACACTCGGACTGTTTGGCGGCTCCCCTGCAAAGGTAAGGGTATACGTTGTATTACCTGACCCTGCGCCTAAAAAGCAGAAATCGCCTAAGAAAGACAACAAGAAAAAGACAGAAAAGGCTAAAAAGCCTCAAACACAAAAGGTTGAAAACAAAGAAGCCGTAGAGGCACCCCTTAACGTGGTGTCTGAGGAACAGATAGAGAAAGACAGCCCCACAGGACGTGCTATCAGCTATCTTCGCAGCATACTTTTAAATCTCGGCGTTACCGACGTCAAAATCTCGGCTGCTGAAATTGAAAAGGGTGCAAAAATAATACTCGAGGGCGAAAACCTCGGTATTGTAATCGGACGTCGCGGTGAAACCTTGGATGCGCTTCAGTATTTGGCATCCTTGGCCGCAAATTCCGGCAACGAATTTTTCCGCATCTCGCTTGATACCGGTAACTACCGCGAAAAGCGCGAGCAAACGTTAAAGAGTCTTGCCCGCCGTGTATCAAACCAGGTGCTTCGCACAGGACGCAGCCGTGCTCTCGAACCTATGAATCCTTATGAACGCCGTATAATCCATACCGAAGTTCAGGGAATAGAGGGTGTAGAGTCCGGTTCCACCGGTGAGGGACGCAACCGTCGCGTTGTTATCAGCCCGGTTGGCGGAAACCGTCACGACAACTATCGCGAAGACCGTCGTTCTTCCCGCCGCAGCACTCCGGCAGCGGCACCCGTCGAGGGACGCGAGCCGAAAAAGGACGCTGTAGACCTTCCGCTTTACGGAAAAATAGACTAATAAAAAGCAGGTACGAAAAGTACCTGCTTTTTTGTTTTATTATTTAAATGCTTCGGTAGAAAGGTATCTTTCCCCCGTGTCGGGCAACAGTACGACAATGTTTTTATCACGGTTTTCTTCGCGACTTGCCAGCTCGGCTGCTGCAAACAAAGCCGCGCCCGACGAAATGCCTGCAAGCACGCCTTCAAGCGTGGGCAGGGATTTAGCGGTTTTATAGGCGTCTTCGTCCTTTACCGTGATAATTTCATCAATTACCTCGCGGTCGAGTGTGTCGGGAATGAAGTTAGCCCCGATTCCCTGTATACCGTGTGGGCCGGCCGTGCCGCCGGATAACAAAGGCGACGAAATCGGCTCTACGGCAACAACCTTTATATTATTGTTTTGCTCTTTTAAATATTTTCCTACACCGCTTAGCGTTCCACCGGTTCCCACGCCGGCAACAAAAATGTCAACTAGTCCATCGGTGTCTTCATATATTTCGGGACCGGTCGTATCATAGTGTGCCTGTGGGTTGGCAGGGTTTTCAAATTGTCCGGTAATAAAGCTACCCTTAATATCGGCGGCCAGCTTTTTTGCCTTTTCGATTGCGCCGGCCATACCAAGGCCGCCTTCGGTTAGCACTACCTCGGCTCCGTATGCCTTAAGCAGGTTTCGGCGCTCAACGCTCATTGTGTCGGGCATAGTCAGTATCACGTGGTATCCGCGTACCGCTGCCACCGCCGCAAGACCGATACCGGTGTTGCCGCTTGTGGGTTCAATTATGGTCGAAGTC
>JAZUOJ010000058.1:0-5867 GCA_045604625.1 Acutalibacteraceae bacterium
ACCTCAAGCGCGTAACCGCTTTGGGCGGCCAAAATTTCCGCCATTTTTGCGCTGTGTTCCGGCAAATTGTTGCCGTACGACCAATATATAACCTCGCCCTGCGTGTGTAGCGCCATTACGTGACGAATGTTTTCTTTTTGGCACAGTTCCATCAGCGCCCGGGTTTCAGGCTCGCTCGCGGGGGAATAGCCGCCAAACCGTGTAGGGGCAGGACCCCAAATGCCCGCCTCGTGCTCTAGGTGGTGGAGTTCGTCCCATCCGGCGGGGAAGTTGTGGTTAATATCAACCCCGCGCAGATTAGCGTTCCAATGTGCAAAATCACCGCCGCAAAGGCGTCTTATTTTACCCGCCATATAACCGGCGCCTATAGCGCCCTTTATGCTGATTTCGCACCCGTCAGGGTTTACAAGCGGCACGATCAATATGCCCTTGCCGTACATAGCGCGGCGCGCATCCACACCGCCTATTTCCAAACCATTTTTCAGCGCGTGGCAGATCTGCTCTGCGAAAAGAAGCGCAATACCGGTGGTAATGTGCTCGCTTCCGTGAAACGCTGCGGTGTAGAGAACATATTCGCTGGTTTTGCCAATCTGCAGCATCCAAATCTCTCTGCCCGCACAGCTTTTACCTATTGTTTTGCAGGAAAGAAAGCTGTATTCCTCGAGAAGCTGTTTTATAATTTTTTTAACGTCACGGTATTCATAATCTACGGCATTTAATATGCTATTCATACTTTATCCCTCTAATCACATCTAATAGTTAAATATATGATAAAGAAAGGAAGAATATAATGGACTTTACCGAAAAAGCACTGTCGGCCGAATATAAGTTTAAGGGCAGGGTGATAAACCTGCGCGTGGACGAGGTTTTGCTGCCCGACGGAAACCGGGGTGTGCGCGAGGTTATAGAGCATAACGGCGGCGTTTGCGTTGCCGCGATAACCGAACAGGGCGAGGTGCTGGCGGTACGTCAGTACCGTTATCCATATAGTGAAACGGTGCTCGAAATTCCTGCGGGAAAGCGTGACGGCAACGAAGATCCGTTTGCCTGCGGCGTGAGAGAGCTGCGCGAGGAAACGGGCGCTACCGCAGCCGAATATAAATTTTTGGGCGAGCTTTATCCAAGCCCCGGGTACTGCGGTGAGATAATATGGATGTACGCCGCAAAGGGGCTCTCGTTCGGTGAAGTCTGCCCTGACGAGGACGAGTTCTTGTCGGTAGAAAAAATTCCGCTTGACGATTTTGTGGATATGATTTTGCGCGGCGAAATCAAGGATGCAAAAACTCAGGCGGCGGTAATGAAACTTAAAATACTTCGCGAAAGGGGAGAGTTTTAATGCTCCTTTACATCATCAGGCACGGCGACCCCATCTATGATCCCGACTGCCTTACCGAGCTTGGTCATCGCCAGGCCGAGGCTCTGGTTCCGCGACTGACACCCTTAGGGTTTGATAAAATTTTCGTATCGCCTATGATACGTGCCAAGCAAACGGCCGAACCAACCTGCAAGGCGCTGGGTATGACGCCCGAAGTCAAAGATTTTCTGTCGGAGGAGGCTTTGTTTAAAAAGCTTTCAATGATGCTGCCCGCCGACGAGGAGGACGTCCCGCCCCATATGCGTTGGTGTTTTCATCAGCAAACCACGAACTATAAACCGGAGTATGTTGCTGCTGCACAACAAAACTGGTACGAAATACCCGCTTTTGCGCCGTGCCGTGAAACGGCTGCGCCCGCGTATCAAAACTTTGTAAAAGAAGCGGACGAATTTTTGTGTTCTCTTGGCTACCGCCGTGAGGGAGAAAGATATAAAATAGAAAACCCGCCCTATGAGCGAGTGGCTGTTTTCTGTCATCAGGGCGTGGGACTTACGTGGCTTTCCCACATGCTCGCAATACCGCCACAGGTGTTTTGGGCAAGCTTTGATATTACCCATACGGGAATATCGGTTGTTGAGTTTAAAAATTATGAAAACGGTATTACGGCTCCAAAATGCTTGTGCCTTTCGGACACGTCGCACCTTTTCGGCGCCGACCTGCCGCTTAAATATCTGGGAACTATGCCCTTCTAAACAAAAAGCCTTTTAGGAAAACTTATAATAAAAACCATTAAAAATACTATTTTTGAAAGGGGAAACCTTATGAGTGAAAAAAACAAAAACCTTGACGCATTGTTTACTCCGTGGAAAATCGGTAACGTAGAAATCAAAAACCGAATAGTCATGTGCCCTATGGGCGGCACGTCGCTGTTCGGCTGGTTCGAACTTACGGGTTGCCACTTTGATAAAGAGGCGGCAAAACTCTTTTTAGAGCGTGCAAATAATAACGTCGGACTTATAATTCCGGGAATTGCGCCGCTGCGCGATACGTTCTGGGGCAAGTGGCTTTGGCAGAACGAAAAAATGTTCCAAGAACTTAAAGAATTTATGGACGAGATACATAAAACAGGCGCAAAGCTGTTTGTTCAGTTGACTGCCGGTATGGGACGCAGTTGGGCTATAACCGAGCTGGTTGCTCCGCTTCATAAAAACAAGCTGACACGTGCTATAGTTAAACCGATTATCGACACCTCGCACGAGCTGGCAAGCCCCAGTCCTCAGCCGTCGCGTTGGGCGCACGATATTATCTGTCCCGAAATGACGGTAGAACAGATACACGAAATTATTGAGGCCTTTGCAAAGACCGCAAAGTTGTGCCGCGATGCGGGCGTTGACGGCGTAGAGGTGCACGCCGTTCATGAGGGTTACCTTTTGGACCAGTTCGCTATCGAGTTTTTTAACAAGCGCACCGACGAATACGGCGGAAGCTTTGAAAACAGATATCGTTTTGCGGCAGAGGTTGTTAAGGCTATAAAAGAGGCCTGCGGAGAGGATTATCCGGTATCGCTGCGTTATTCGGTAGAGTCAAAAATGAAGGGCTTCTGCGAGGGAGCTATGCCGGGTGAGGAATATACCGAGGTCGGCAGAAATATGTCCGAGTCTGAAAAGGCGGCAAAATATCTTGAGGACGCGGGCTACGATATGCTAAATGCCGATAACGGAACCTACGATTCCTGGTACTGGGCACATCCGCCTATGTATATGCCCGAAAACTGCAACCTCGATGACGTCGCACATATCAAAAAGTTTGTATCCATTCCTGTTGTTTGCGCAGGCCGTATGGATGCCGAGGTCGGCGCCGAGGCGGTAAAGGACGGCAAGATAGATGCCGTTGGTGTCGCCCGTCAGTTTTTGGTTGACCCCGAGTGGATAACCAAGCTTATAGAGGACAGGGTAGAGGATATAAAGCCTTGTATTTGCTGTCACGCGGGCTGCTTTAACTTCTCATCCTCCAAGGGACACGCAAATACACAAGACCTTACAGATACTATGGGACTTGCGCGTTGCGCCTTAAATCCCGAAACAATGCAGTCTAAAAAGTACTATATAAAGCCTGCAAAAACCGCGAAAAAGGTTGCGGTTATAGGCGGCGGTATCGGCGGAATGGAATCTGCTATACTGCTTGCAAAACGCGGCCACAAGGTAACGCTTTATGAAAAGACCGACAAACTCGGCGGCGTGTTTATAGCCGCTGCGGCACCCTCATTCAAGGAAAAGGACCGCGCACTCATCTCTTGGTACATACGCGAGCTTTCAAAATATCCGATAGAGGTTAAACTCCAAACCGAAGTGAGGGATATTAAATCACTCGATGCCGACGAAATAATTATAGCTACCGGTGCTACCGCCAAAAAGATTCCCGTGCCGGGTGCCGAAAAGGCGGTAGAAGCAATAGACTTCCTGCTGGGAAATGCCGAGGTAGGGGAAAACGTTGTAGTTGTAGGCGGCGGCCTTACCGGTTGTGAAATCGCGTATGAATTATATCTTAACGGCAAAAAGCCCGTTATAGTCGAAATGCAGGACGACCTTATCACGGGTAAGGGAATCTGCCTTGCAAACACAAGCTTTTTGCGTGACTTCTTTAAAACAAACAAGGTTCCCGTTCATCTTGAAACGTCACTCTGTTCTGTTGAAGATGACGGCGTAACAGTAAAGGATAAGGACGGAAAGCAGTTTAAAATAGCTGCCGATTCGGTAATTACGTCGGTAGGCTATAATCCTGCACCTATTGCTAAAAAGAGCAAAAAGGTGCATATCATCGGTGACGCCGATAAGGTAGGCAACCTGCGCACCGTAATTTGGGGTGCTTGGGACACCGCTATGAAGATATAGTTTACGTTACGATAAGATAGGGAGTGAAAGTATGATTTTAACAAAAGAACAACAGGCAATACTAAACGGCGAACAGGGTGAAACCCTTGCCAAGGTAATGAAAACGCTTGTTATGTACGGCGATGCGTTTGAGGCTGAAAAGCTAGTGCCCATTACGTCAAAGAATAACCACCTGGTAACCTCTTTCGGACTTAAGGTTATGTCACCGGTTTACGATCTTATGCAGCAGCTTCTCGATGCCGGCGTTGCATCAAAGCAGCAGTTCTCGGTAGACCCCCGTCCGCTTGACAAAAACGTACCTGCAAACTTCTTGCAGAATTTTGTGTTCAGCAAATTTATGTACACAAAGCAGGATTTTTATGAAAAGCAGTTAAAAGAACTCGGCCTTATGGACGAGGATGCCTTTACCTGCACCTGCTATATGGATGAGGTTGGAAACCGTCCGCAAAAGGGTGACGTGCTTTCCTGGGCAGAATCAAGCGCCGTGGTTTATGCAAACTCGGTTTTGGGTGCTAGATGCAACCGCAACTCGGGAATTATAGATATTATGGGCTCAATTGTAGGCTTCGTTCCTTATTTCGGTCTGCTTACCGACGAGGGCAGAAAGGCCACTTGGGTTGTAAAGGTGCAGACCACCAAAAAACCCGAGGCACAGTTGCTTGGCTCGGCTATAGGTATGAAGGTTATGGAGGACGTTCCCTTCGTGGTAGGCCTTGATAAGTGGATAGGCAACGAACTGAACGACGATGCCTGCGCATACCTAAAGGATTTCGGCGCTGCAACCGCATCTAACGGTGCTGTGGGACTTTATCATATAGAAAACCTTACCCCCGAAGCAGTAGAGCTTGGCGAAAAGCTCATAGCCGAGGGCGCAAAAGAGTATATTATAGACGATGCCGAGCTTGAAAGGGTAAAAAACAACTACCCCGTTATCTGGAAGAATCCCGACGCAGAGCCTAAGCTTTGCTTTGTCGGTTGTCCCCATCTTTCGCTTAAGCAACTTAAAAACTGGACCGAAAAGATAGAAGCGGCGCTTTCCGAGAGCGGCAGAAAAAAGGTGTCAATGCCTACGGTGTTTACCGCCGCGCCCAAGGTGCTAAAGGCTTTTGAGGAGACCGAATATGCCGCACGTCTTAAGGCTACGGGTGTTATAACCTCATACATTTGTCCCCTTATGTATATGAATAATCCGCTTTGCAAGACAATGCCGGTAATTACCTCGTCAAACAAGCTTCGTACATACACAAGCGCCAGATATTATACCGACGACGAGATACTGGCTAAAATTACAGAGGGAGGCAAAAAGTAATGAAACAGTTTAAAGGCAGAGTAGTAACCCCTGGTAAATTAAAAGCAGAAGCTCTTGTTTCCCACTATGGTCTTAACACACTTGCTTCCTTCCAAAAAGCATTACAGTTTGGTGATAAAAACGCAACCTGCGGTGATCAGAACAACCCCGATTTATTCGGTCATCAGATGGCAGGTAATGCGCTTTGCTTACCGCAAACTATCGGTTCAACCACAGGCGGTCTCGTTTTATATTGTGCTTGCTCAATGAAGCGTCAGCCTGCTTGCTTGCTCTTTTCACTTCCCATTGATTCTTTGGCAGGTGCAGGTGCAATTTTAGCAGATGTGTGGCTTACTGATGAAGGCTCCAATAT
>JAZUOJ010000059.1:0-4889 GCA_045604625.1 Acutalibacteraceae bacterium
TATTACCAACTCCTTGGCCCACAGAACGACATGGCTACGATCCGACTTGGTGCATTCTACGTAGCCACCCTCTAAAACTGTGCCGTCTTCCATATACTCGCCGTATCTGCGGATAAAGCTACCTGTTGCAACAAGGCGGCAGATAACCTCAAGTCCGTGACCGAAAACGGTTGCAGGAAGAACCTCCATAGTTGCATCGTCAAGGTTTGCAGAAACATAGTGGGTTTTGATGCCAGCATTCTTTAAAAGCTCAAAGTAATGGATAGAGGTTTCAAGGTTTGCTTTGCCTATACCCTCGATTGTAAGGCCAACGGTATTCTCGCCCGGATCAAACACGCCGTCCTTGCCGGTGCAGTCATCCTTGAATTTGAGCATTACGTTGCCGTTGTCGAGACTATAGACGTCCTTTGTTTTTCCTTCGTACAGTTTTTTCATAAAAAGCACTCCTGACTTTTAAGGTATAATTCTTTTACTGGGTTATTTTATCATAAAAATTTTTTGTTGTATAGTTTTTTTTGAAAAAAATTTTATTTTTTTCGCAAAAATCTTATAATTATTCCCCAATATGCTATTGAATGTAATTTTTTGCGGTGATATAATGATTTTATAAATGTTGGAGGTGCAAAAATGACTGATATTAAGAAACTTTGTGAAGGCATTAAAGGTTGTGAATGCGGCAAGGATCACTTCTGCCCTATTGACCATATAGAAATAGGAAGCGGCATACTGCCGAAACTTAAAGATATTTGTATTGGATATAAGAGCATTTTGCTCGTTGCGGACAGTAACACATACGCGGTCTGCGGAAAAGAAGTAGATAAAATACTGAGCGCACAAATTAAGTCCCGTATTGTTTTTGACACACCCGACTTTGTACTTATTCCCGACGAAAAAGCCATTGACGAAATTGAAAGCAAGCTGCTGGAAGACACAGATTTAATTATAGGCGTTGGCTCGGGCGTTATAAACGACCTTTGCAAATACGTAAGCCATAAAAATTCCCTACCTTATTATATAGTGGCAACAGCACCTTCTATGGACGGTTATGCATCGGTTGGTTCTGCACTTATTTTAAAAGGTATGAAGATCACCCTTAACGCACGTCCTCCCAAGGCCATTGTTTCGGACACCTCGGTGCTCGCAAATGCACCCTTTGATATGATTCAGGCCGGCTGGGGCGATATTGTCGGCAAATACTCCTGCCTCAACGACTGGAAGTTAAGTGCTCTTATAAACGGAGAATATTTCTGCCAAACCGTTTATGACCTTACATATGAAACTGCAGAATACGTCGAAAAGTTGGCTGACGGCGTTAAAAATCGCGATGAATCTGCCGTTGGCGCTTTGATGGAGGCGCTTGTAACGGTGGGTGTTGCTATGAGCTACGTTGGAAATTCACGCCCTGCTTCGGGAAGTGAACACCACCTTTCTCACTTCTTTGAAATTACCGGAATTTTGGATGATAAGCCCTATTTTGCACACGGAATAGACGTTATCTATTCAGCCGTTGCTACTGCGGAAATTCGTGAAAAGGTGTTGTCCTCTGCCCCGCACGAATTCAGCTTTAACCGTGAAGAATGGGAAAACAGCATAAATGAAATTTATTCTTCATCTGCCGATGAGGTTATAAAGCTTCAGGATAAAATGGGTTGGTACTGTGACGCTGACCGAGATTCTGTCTTTGGAAAAATTGACGAGATTAAGGCTGTTTTAAGCGAAGCACCGACCAAAAACGAAATGATAGAAATGTTAAACCGCATCGGACTTGATTATAACGAGTTTATAAATATGTATGGCCAAGATAAAATCGATAACGCAGTTTTATTCGCAAAGGATTTAAAAGACCGCTACTCGGTTCTTTGGCTTAATTACAAATATTTTAGGTGATTTAAATGGACAAAAATAAAATTAAACTTATTGCCTTTGACCTTGACGGCACGCTTACACAGCACAAAACTCCCTTAAGTGAAGAAAATAAAGAGGTTTTGGATAAACTTGGCAAAAAATACAAACTGCTTATGGCAGGCGCCGGAATGTGCCGCAGAATTTTTGATCAAATGGGACACTATCCCATTGACATTATGGGCAACTACGGCATGCAGTTTGCAAAGTATAATCCCGAAACCAAGGATATTGAAATTGTAGAAAATATCGTTCTTGGCTGTGACCGTGAAAGTGTTGACAAGCGTGTTACTGCCCTGCGCGAAAAATACGGATTTACCGAATATGCCGGCGACAACGTTGAATATCACGCTTCCGGCTGCGTCACCTTCCCCCTGCTCGGTACAAAAGCAAAGCAGGAGGACAAGCTAAGTTTTGACCCCGACAGAAGCCGTCGCAGAAAGTTTTATGCCGACGTAAAAGAGGTATTTAACGATTACATAGTTTTCGTAGGTGGTTCATCTTCATTTGATATGGCACCCGCACCCTATAACAAGGCGTATGCACTTGCTAAATACTGCGAAGAAAACGGCATTGCCCACGACGAGGTTGCCTTTGTAGGTGACGACTACGGCGAGGGCGGCAACGACGAATCTGTATATCTTTCCGACTTTAACTTCATAAAAATCGACAACTACCTCGATTTCCCTGAAGTTATGAAAGTGTTGCTGTAATGGAAATTAAACCTATTGCCCACATAAGGACCGATTTTCCGACAAAATTCGGTATTCCACGACAAAGCGGGCTTATTGATACACTTGAGGCAAGGATAATTTTTACACCCGAATACCGTGACAAAAACGCACTGCGCGGAATAGATGAATTTTCGCATTTATGGCTTATATGGCATTTTTCCGAAAGCGATTCTAACGGGTGGTCACCTACCGTTCGCCCGCCAAGACTTGGCGGAAATAAACGTGTGGGGATTTTTGCAACGCGTTCACCCAACCGTCCTAACCCCATCGGACTTTCTTCCGTAAAGCTCATAAGGGTTGAGGAGGATGCACAGCTTGGTACCGTACTGATTGTCGGCGGCGCTGATATGCTGGACGGAACACCGATATTTGATATTAAGCCATATATTCCGCTTAGCGATATCCACACAGACGCTGTGGGCGGTTTTTCGGATGATAAAAAGGACTATTGCCTTGACGTTATATTACCGGATAACCTTGCGGGAATGCTGCCTAGAGAAAAGCTGGGCACAATCGTTGAAATATTAAAAAGCGACCCGCGCCCTGCTTATCATAATTTACCCGAGCGTGTATACGGTTTTAGGTTTGCAGAATTTGAAATTAAATTTTCGGTTGAAAATAATACACTAACAGTAGTAAATATCGAAAAATATAAATAAATGCAATAGACAAGTGGAAAAATTTATGTTATCATTAAGTAAATATTCTGGAAAGTGGGTTTGATACATATGTCTAATACTATCACTAAAGGTTACGAGCTTGCTCGTGAGCAGTATGCAAAATACGGCGTTGATACCGACGCTGCCATAGAAAAGCTTAAAAAAATTCCCGTTTCTCTGCACTGCTGGCAGGGCGATGACGTTATTGGCTTTGACCACGACGGCCCTCTCACCGGCGGTATTCAGACCACAGGTAACTATCCCGGAAAGGCCAGCACTCCCGAGCAGCTTCTTGCCGATATGGATAAGGTGATGTCACTTTGCCCCGGCTCTAAGAAGCTTAACGTTCACGCCTGCTACGCAATTTTCGAGGATGGCGAATATGCCGACCGCGACAAGTTAGAGCCCAAGCACTTTAAAAAGTGGGTTGATTTTGCAAAGAAACACGGTATGGGTATTGACTTTAATCCCACCTTCTTCTCTCACCCGAAGGTTAAGGACGGTCTTACACTTTCTAGCCCCGACAAGGAAACCCGTGACTTCTGGATTGAACACGGAAAGGCTTGCGTTCGCATTTCGCAATACTTTGCCGAGGAAACCGGCGTTCCCTGCGTTATGAACATCTGGACCGGTGACGGTTATAAAGACATTCCCGCAGACCGTATGGGACCGAGAATGCGTTATAAGGAATCTATAGAGGCTATTCTTTCCGAGCCGTTTGATAAGAACCTTGTTAAGCCTTGTGTAGAGTCGAAGGTATTCGGCATCGGTGTTGAATCCTTTACCGCCGGTTCGGCTGAATTCACTCTTACCTTTGCCGCAACACACGACGGATGTCTGCCGCTTATGGATAACGGCCACTATCATCCGACCGAGGTTGTTTCGGACAAGATTCCCGCTTTGCTTTGCTTCTTCCCTGAAATTGCTCTTCATATTACACGCGGCGTTCGTTGGGATTCAGACCACGTTCTGCTTCTTGACGACGAGACCAAAGAGATTGCAAAAGAGATTGTTCGTTGCGACGCACTTGACCGCGTTTATATGGCTCTTGACTACTTTGATGCAAGCATTAACCGTATTTCTGCCTGGACCGTTGGTTTCCGCAGCTGGCAGAAGGCGCTTCTTATGGCTCTTTGCACACCCAATGCAATGTTAAAGGAGCTTCAGGATAAAAACGATCTTACCAAGCTTATGGTTATGCAGGAAGAAATGAAAACACTGCCCTTTGGCGAAATTTGGAATCAGTACTGCGCATCTTGTGGTGTTGCAGGCGGTACCGAATGGTATGACGAAATCGTTAAATACGAAAACGAAGTTTTAAGCAAGAGATAAATTTTATACATTAAAAAGCCGCGTAAACGCTTTGTTTATGCGGCTTTTTTCACTTTTTAAAAAATTTTTAAAAAAAATTGAAAAAAACACTTGACTTTAGTGCAGTAATGTGTTACTATGCTAACACAGCAAAGGAGATGTATTAAAAATGAAAAAAATTATTGCTTTATTAACCGCCGTACTTCTTATGATGACATTGTTCGCAGGATGCGGCACAGAAACCACAGACAGTGACCTTAAGTACATTCAAGAAAAGGGCACC
>JAZUOJ010000060.1:0-2164 GCA_045604625.1 Acutalibacteraceae bacterium
CCCCTTGACAACGTTCAAGGGGAGTTTGTATAATGGTAGCATGAAAAAATGGAATTGGAAAAGAATTTTATATTGGTGCACAGTGTTAGTGTTGCTGGCAGTGTTCGTTGTTTCGGGCTATATGGTTTGGCAAAACTATAAAGAAGAAACCAACAGCAGCGATCAGTATGAGGCATTGGAGGAACTAATACCGGAAGAACCTGTCGAGGAAAAAACGCCGTTGACCGCAGCCGAAAAGTATGCGGCGGTAGCGGCGAAAAATAAGCATTTTGTCGGCTGGGTTTCGATCGAGGGAACAATGGTCAATTATCCCGTGGTTCAAACGCCTAACGATCCGGAATATTATCTGCGCCGCGGCTATGATCAAAAATACAGTTACTACGGCGTGCCCTTTGCCGACGCCGATTGCACGGTGCCGGGCGGCGACAATATTGTAATCTATGGTCATAATATGGATAACGGCACGATGTTTGCTGCCGTGGAAGACTACCGCAAAAAATCGTTCTTTGAAGAGCATCGCTATATTCAGTTTGATACCCTCGATGGATATGGAACCTATGAGGTTCTTGCGGTGATTAAAACAGTTGCAGGTGCCGAGGATGAATTTGAATATTTCAAGTTCACCGATGCTGATGATGCGGCAGAGTTTGAGACTTACGTTGACGAATGTAAAAAACACAGCCTTTATGAGACCGGTGTGACGGCTGAATACGGAGATCAATTGTTAACCCTTTCAACCTGCGAATATTCTGAGGAAAACGGACGTATCGCAGTAATCGCTAAAAGAATCAAATGAACTCTATGGTTGTATCGCCTTGCCCACCTATTGTTCGCTCATCTATTAATGTGGCATTTCCAACTATTTTTTTAATTGATTTCTGTTCTCGAATGTGGGTGGGTTATGAATATATATTTTTCCGATAATGGTACCTTCATCTTTTGTTGATTTTTGTAATTCGTCTAGTTGAGCTTTAATATTCAAGTTTCTAAAATGTTCCTTCATTTTTTCTTCTTAATTCGCAACCAAATGTCTATAAGAAATCATCTTTTGAAGTTATTATAACAAAAAGCGAATTTTTTTTGCAATAGATAGATAATCCGCCCGAAATTTTTCGGGCGGATCGTTTTAATTCCTTGCTTTCTTTGATAGTAGTTTGTTTTGCAGTGCATCGAACTATTGATAAAGATATCAAACTGTCCTTTAGAGTACATTTCATACAGTATGCCCTTTATTTTTGGATTAAGGAATGTACTTGTAGCCGTCGGTTAGTGGAAGAAGTGCATCAATTGATGCAGCGATTTCCGTGATGTCTCCACCTTGATATGCGAATAGAGTTTCGTTATGCAGATAGCATACTCCGTCGGGCAGAATAACCCAACATTCCGGCGGTTGTGCTGCCAACAGCTCATCGTTGCAGTAGAAATGCGTGATTCCGCTTTCGTTGCGCAGATAGGCGATAGAGTTATCCATCTGTCGGTAGGTTTCCACTTGTTCGGAAATGACAGTTGCGACACCTTCCGATAGCGGGAAACGACAGAGTTTTCCGCTACTTTCAGTTCCTGAAATATAATAGACGATGGGATTTTCCACAGGGCCGGAAATAGAGAATTGAGCCGCCTTTTCTGCATGGATTTGAATGGAGCGATCTTGAATGGTAATAAACCATTGGGCTGTTTGTTCGATGGCGGAATCAATGGATTCTTTTGCCGCGTCCGCATTGGAAAAGGTGGTAAGATCATTCTTTGAAATCGCATCCTGCGGATAGCATTGATAAAATATAGCATTTTGCTCTGCGAAGAGGGTTACATTACTGCAACTCTCTGCCAGCATGGCTTCGGTTCCGTTTTTATAGGTGCAAAGTGAGGCGGTCATTATTTGCGGCGTTTCAGCACGGAGCGTAGTTCGTAATTGATCGCGGGTTTGCTTGAGACGGTACTCTTGTAGCGCAATTTGATAAGCGGTTTTGTTATTTTGATATTGAGTCAGAGCGGCGGTAAAAGCAGCTTCATCGGTGAAATCTTCTGCTTTGGGCTGTGTGGGTGCTTGCGGTTCTTTTAGTGCAGAATCTGTTGCCGCACTGGTATCATTGACGAAACTATAGTAGCTTTTGTTTCCATTGGCGGTGCGGAGATAAACAACGCTTCCATCCGTTAAAACACCTTC
>JAZUOJ010000061.1:0-29988 GCA_045604625.1 Acutalibacteraceae bacterium
AAGCAGGTCGGGCAGAGAGTAGATTATGTCAACCACTCTCATCATAATAAGGTCAACCTTTCCGCCGTAGAAGCCGGAAATTGAACCGTAGATAAGACCTATAATAAGAACGATTATACTTGCAAACAGACCAACCGCCAAAGATACGCGTGTACCGTAGATAACACGTATGGCATAGTCACGGCCGTGAGCATCGGTTCCGAAAATATGCGGGAAAATCTTCTCGCCGTTTTCAATTCGTTCAAGCTCGGTCGTGCCGTATTCAAACGGAGCGAGATTGTTATAGGAATCGTCAACGTTTTGTCCCGGAATAACACCGAGCTGCTGCTCGTACGAGTAGGGATAAATCATCGGAACAAATACCGAAATTAAAACAACAAGTGCGATAATTGCAAAGCTTACCATTGCAATTTTGTTGCGCATAAGGCGACGCATACAGTCTTTAAAGAAGGTAGTGCTTTCGCGCATGCGCTGTTGCAGATACTTTTCCTCGTCGGTAGCCTTTTCAAAGCAGGAAAGATCCAGCTGAAGGCTTAAAGGATTCTTCTTGGGAGCTTTTTGTTCGTTATTCAACTTTTAAACCTCCCTTAAGACAAGTCGACGCGCGGGTCGACAACTTTGTAAAGAATATCGGATATAAGATTCATAATAACCATAAGTGTTGCGAGGAATATGGTGGTGCCCATTATCATCGGATAGTCACGGTTTATGATGCTGGAATAAAAATATTTTCCGAGTCCCGGAACGGCGAAAATCTTTTCAACAACAAGACTTCCGGTAAGGATAAACGCTATCATCGGTCCTACGTAGGTAATAACCGGTGTAACGGCGTTCTTAAGTGCGTGCTTGAAGAGCACCTTGTTGGGGGAAACGCCCTTTGCACGTGCGGTGCGGATATAATCCTGACCGAGAACGTCAAGCATACTCGAACGGGTAAGACGGGTTATGTATGCCATCGGATAGAACGCAAGCGATGCAATAGGAAGTACAAGTCCCATTGCGGTGTTTCCGTTTGCAGGGAAAATAGGTAGCTTTACGCAGAACAGCAGCAGCAAAATCGTCGCCAACACAAAGGACGGCATAGCAATACTGGCTGTGGTAAGCACCATTATTACCTTATCTATCACCTTGTTGTGGAAAACCGAAGCGGTTGCACCGAGAACAAGACCCAAAATTATAGCAATTCCCGCTGCAATTATACCGTTTTTACCGCTGGTCTTGAAACCTTCCATTATAAGATCCATAACCTCGCGTCCGCGGTTCTTGATAGAGGGACCGAAATCACCCTTTAAAACGTCGGTAAGGTAGGTAATATACTGTTCACCCAGAGGCTTGTCCAAGCCGTATTTTGCGTTAAGCGCAGCCTCAACCGCAGGGCTTGGTGACTTTTCACTTAAGAAAGGTCCGCCGGGGATAGCTTTCATCGTGAAAAAGGTGATTGTTATGACAAGAAATATCGTAAACACTGCAAGCAAAATTCGCTTTACGATATAAAAAGCCAGTTTTGAATCCAAGATGTTCATCTCCTTAAAAAATTAGGTACTAATAACAGCCGAAAGTGCGCGAAAAATATATTTACTATAAAAATGTAAAAATAATTCTTTACACAAGAAGACCATTATAATGATTTAATATTTTACCACACTATAGTGAATTTTGCAATGAGTTTTTTAAAATTGCTTGATTTTTGGTTATTTTTTTAACAGATTGTGGCAGCACACTTTTAAAACCACAAAGAGTGGTATGTATAAACAAATCTTTTTGTTCGTTTTTGTACAAAACATAAATAAAAACGGGAGCGAAAACCCCCGTTTTTTATTTACAGTACGATTAATTTTTTCTCGCTTCCCGTAAGATTTATGCTTCCGTCCCGGGTTACATAAACCATATCCTCAATTCTGACGCCGAAGCGGTTTTCAAGATATATTCCCGGTTCAACCGTCATGATCGTGCCCGGCTTTAGCACCGTCTGGCATCGCATATTGAAGTTCGGGTTTTCGTGTATTTCTATGCCCACGCTGTGTCCCAGTCCGTGACCGAAGCAACCCTCGTAGCCCGCGCCGTAAATTATATCGCGCGCAACCTTATCCACGTCGCGGCAAACCATTCCGGCCTTTACCGCTTTTTCCGCCTCAAGTTGTGCGCGTAGCACCGTGTCATACACCTTTTTCTGTTCGTCGCTCACACTTCCGACTGCAACCGTTCTGGTCATATCGGAACGGTAGCCGCCCACAACAGCGCCGAAATCCATCGTAACGAAATCGCCGTTTTCAACCGGCTTGTCGGTGGGTACGCCGTGCGGCAGGGATGAATTTTTGCCCGAAACTACGATAAAATCGAACGATACACCCTCGCTTCCGAGACGACGCATATAAAACTCCATATCCAGCATAATTTCGCGCTCGGTGCGGCCGGGTTTTATGTTGTTCAGAATATAGCTAAAGGTTTTGTCCGTCATTTCCTGTGCAGCGCGTATCAAAGACAACTCGCCCTCGGTCTTAACGCTGCGCATTTCTTCGGTTATGCGGTCAAATTTATCACTCTGCGACACCTCTACGCCTTCAAGCGCGTTCTTAAGCGCGCCAAAGCGAGCAACCGAGGTGCTGTCGGCCTCAACGTAAAGACACTTTACCGAAAAGCGCTTGCAAAGGTCGGCTATTTCGCTGTCTGCGCGCGAGGAAAGCATAACCTCGCAGCTTTTCACTACGCTTTTTGCCTTTTCAACATAGCGAAAATCTATAAGGAAAACGGCGCCCTCTTTTGTTATTAAAACGCTTCCGGCGCTCGATTCAAAACCGGTAAAATAGAAACGGTTAGCAGGGCTTTCTACCAAAAAGGCTTCTCCCGCCGAAAGTTCGTTTGCAATTTTTTCTACTCTTTTTTCTGTCATAAAAACACTCCTAAAGCTGCTTTAGCACTTCGCAAAGATATTGGTAAACACGCTCGGTCGATGAAATCGAAAGACGCTCGCGGCAGGTGTGAATGTCCTGCATATTCGGTCCCATAGATACGGCGTCCAGTCCCGCTATTTTTCCGCAGAAAAGTCCGCACTCGAGTCCCGCGTGAACGGCGTAAACGTTAAGCTCCTTACCGTACATCTTTTTAAACGTGCTATTCATAACGTCGCGCAACGACGAGCTTTTTCTGTATTCCCAGGCGGGATAATGCCCTTTTGAGGAGAAATCTGCACCGTACTTTTCCGCAAAATCCGAAAGTCTGGAAAGCAGTTTTTCTTTCTCGGCATCCTTGCTGCTGCGAACGGCAAAGGAAATCTCGAGCTTGTCATTTTCAATACTGAGTATTCCGAGGTTGAGAGAGGTTTCAACAAGCCCCTCCATATCCTCCGACATCGCCTGTATCCCGTTCGGAACGGTGGTCAAAAACTCTACCGCCTTGCGGGAATCTTCCTCGGTCACCGCGCGGCAAATTTTTCCTGCAGGTTTTACCGTTATTATAAGTCCCGGGTCGGTATCGACCTTTGCCTTTTCCGCGAAGCTGTTTGCCAAAGCCTCGATGTCCCCGTTAGCCGAAATTACGCACTCGCTAAAAGATGGAATAACGTTGTCCTTAAGTCCACCCTTTATATCGGCTATACGCAACGCTCCGAGCGTGCTGAGGAATTCGGCAAGCACACGGTTGGAATTCAGTCTGCCCGCATTTATCTCGCCGCCCGAATGGCCGCCTTTCAGTCCGTCTACCGTAACGGTTACACCCTCTAAAGCGCAGTCGGCAAACGAAAGCGGAAGCGATAATCCCGCACGTGCTCCGCCGGCGCAGCCCGCCGTAAGCGAGCCCTCTTCACCGGTATCCATATTTATAAAACGTTTTCCCGAAAGCACGCTGCAGTCTAACCCTTCTGCGCCGTACATTCCGGTCTCCTCGTCAACCGTAAAAACAACCTCCAGCGGCGGGTGCACAAGGGTATCGTCATCCAAAACACAAAGTGCCATAGCAACGGCAATGCCGTTATCTGCTCCGAGCGTTGTGCCTTCGGCATATATCCAGTCGCCGTCAATGCCGAGCGTCAGTCCCTCTTTTTCAAAGTCTATCACACGGTCGGGCGCCTTTTCGCAGACCATATCAATATGTCCCTGCAGTATAACGGCCTCTCGGTCTTCGCAGCCCTTGCTCGCCGGTTTTTTAATTATTACGTTATTAAGCTCGTCCTGTATATACTCAAGACCGCGTTCCTTGGCAAAGGCGACACAATAATCGCTTATCTTTTTTGTGTTGCCCGAGCCGTGAGGAATTGCGCAAATATCCTCGAAAAATTTAAAAACCTTTTGCGGCTTCAAGTTTTCCAGCATTTATATCACCTATTCTACAATATTTTTTATCCATATTCCCTTTTTAACGAGCCAGCCGCCCATCACGCATTTTATAGCGTTAAGACTTTGAACCACCGCAAAAATAGCGAGTATGCCCAGTCCCGTAAAGCGGCTTAACACAAATGCGGTCGGCACGCTTATAAGCCATACAAATCCGCAGTCAAACAGGAAGGTTATAAATGTTTTTCCACCCGAACGTATAGTGAAATACGTTGCATGCGCAAAGGCGTCAAGCGGCATAACCAGCGCACCTATCTGCATAAGACGGGTTGCGATGTGCCGAATACCGTCGCCGGTATTATAAATATAAGGTATAAACTCGGCACAGGGTATATAAACAACCGCAACAACAATACTTGCAAACACCGTAAAGGCTATTAGCTTATAGCTCTGCTCCTTTGCTTTTTCAAACTCGTCAGCACCGAGCAGCTGGCCGAGAATTATGCCGATAGACGCGCCAAACGCGGTAAACGCCACAGCAAACACGTTCCAGAACGTTTGCGAAATGTTTGTGGCAGCGACAACGTCAAGTCCGCGCACGGAGTAACACTGGTTGAGTGTTGCCATGCCCGACGACCACAAAGCCTCGTTAAGCAGCAGCGGCATTCCGCGCGCAAAAATCTGTTTTACCAGTGCCAAAGGCACAAAACAACTGCGGTAAGCGCCTACTATAAAACCGTTTATATCCTTTCTTTTGTGTGTCCAGCCGGCAACGATAAAAAGCTCAACGTACCTTGAAATTACGGTTGCCACCGCGGCTCCGACAACACCCAGCTTCGGGAATCCGAAGTTGCCGAAAATAAGACAGTAATTAAGAATAAGATTAACCAAAACGGCAACTATGCCCGCAACCATAGGCGGTACGGTTTTGCCGGTTTCACGCAGCGTGCTGGAATAGCATTGTGACAGCGTATACGGAAGAAATCCCACCAGCATACATAAAAGGTATTTATACGCGTAACCGAGCGAAGCAGCCGCATCGGCGGCATCCCCCTCGCCTTTTAGATAAAGCATAATAAGCGGTTTGCCGGCAAAAACGAAAGCTAACATAAACAATACCGTAAGGGCCGAGCAAAAAATAGCCTTGAAACGGAATGTGTGTCGCACGCCCTCGTCACTTCCGGTTCCGAAAAACTGCGCTGTAAATATTCCCGCGCCCGAAACCGCACCGAAAACACAGAGGTTAAAAACAAAAACAAGCTGGTTAGCTACGGCAACGCCCGTCATTTGTACGGTGCCAACCTGGCCCACCATTACGTTGTCGAGCATATTTACAAAGTTTGTAATGCCGTTTTGAATCATAATAGGAAGCGTTAATGCCAAAACGCTTAAATAAAACTTTTTATCGCCTATGAGTTTTTTAAACATCCTTTACGCCTCCTTTAAAGTGTGAACAACTGTATTCTAGCACTAAATATGCGGGTTTTCAAGACAAAAAGAACGCCTTTTTAAAATTAGGTGGAAATATGTTTTTGTTTGTAGTATAATAACGTTGTATCTGACTTCTACGTGGGGGTTTGTTATGAAAATTATTGTTGTCGGTTGCGGCAAAATTGGTGCAACCATTATAGAAAACTTGGTGGCCGAAGGACACGACGTAACGGCAATAGACCTAAGTCCCGCCGTCGTTTCTGAAATGGTCGAACTTTATGATTGCATGGGCATTAGCGGCTCCGGCACCGACTATGGCACGCTGCAGGAATGCGACGTTGACAGCTGTGAGCTTTTTGTTGCCGTTACCGGCTCGGACGAGTTTAATATGCTTAGCTGCTTTATGGCAAAGCGCATGGGCGCATCCAACACTATCGCCCGCATAAGAAATCCGCAATACAACGACCAAAACCTTGGCTTTATGCGCAAACAGCTCGGTCTTTCTATGGCAATAAACCCCGAGCTTTTGGCCGCAAAGGAAACCTTTAACGTTTTAAAACTGCCCAGCGCGGTTAAAACAGAAACCTTTTCCCGTCGCGGATTTGAGATGATAGAGCTTCGTCTTAAGGACAACTCCCCTCTCGTTGACAAAAGCCTTATTGAGTTGCGCAAACAGTATAAAGCAAGCTTCCTTATCTGTGCCGTCGGACGCGGCGAGGACGTGTTTATCCCCGACGGTAACTTTGTTCTTAAAAGCGGTGACAAAATAGGAATAACCGCCTCCACCTATGAAATTGAAAAACTGTTCAAGCTTTTGGACCTTTCACAAAAGCGTGCTCGCAACGTTATGATTTTAGGCGCCAGCCGCACGTCATATTATCTTGCTAAGATGCTGCTGAAAAGTGGTAGCACTGTAAAGATTATCGACCAAAGCGCAGCGCGCTGCGCAGAATTTTGTGAAACCCTGCCCGGCGCCGTCATAATAAAGGGTGACGCCGCACAGCAGGAGGTATTGACCGAGGAGGGCATTAAAACCACCGACGCTTTTGCCGCCCTTACGGGAATAGACGAAGAAAACATTCTGCTATCACTCTTTGCCTCGTCGCAGGACGTGCCGAAGGTGGTTGCAAAAATTAACCGTGACGAATTTGGCTCGCTGGCCGAGAAAATCGGTATTGAAAGCATTGTTTCCCCGCGCCGCATAATAGCCGACGTGCTTGTCCGCTATGCGCGAGGACTTGAAAACTCTATGGGAAACAAGATGGAAACCCTTTATAAAATTATGGACGGCAAAGCAGAAGTGCTAGAGTTCCGCATACAGTCCGAATCGCCCGTTACCGGAATCCCGCTAAAGGATATTACGCTTAAATCAAACATTCTTATTGCCGGTATTATGCGCGGAAGGAAAACTATTATTCCGTCAGGTGACGACCGTATAAATGTTGACGACCTGGTAATTGTTTTAGCTGCGGGCCACCGCATTAACGATATTACTGATATTATAAAGTAGGGCTCACTATGAATTACAGAATGGTGCTAAACATAATAGGACGTATTATATTAACCGAAGCGGCACTCCTTATGCTGCCTGTGTTTATTGCGCTTTATTACGGTGAGGGAGCCACGCTTTCCGCCTTCCTTTTGACTGCGGGAATTGCCGCCGCCCTGGGCGTCGCTTCTATCGTTTTATCCCGCACAAAAAACCGAGACGTTTATGCCGGCGAGGGCTTTGTTTCGGTTGCGTTCGCCTGGATACTTTTGTCCGCTATCGGCGCTGTTCCGTTCGTGCTTACGGGTGAAATACCAAGCTACGTCGATGCGCTTTTTGAAACCGTCAGCGGCTTTACCACCACCGGCGCCTCTATTCTCACCAACGTTGAAGCCTTAAGCCACGGCTCGCTTTTCTGGCGCAGCTTTACCCACTGGATTGGCGGTATGGGTGTTCTTGTATTTGTTATGGCTATAGTCCCCAGCGGGTCTAAGGGCTCAATACACATGATGCGCGCCGAAATGCCCGGTCCTATCGTCGGCAAGCTGGTACCACGAATAAAAAACACGGCAAAAATTCTTTATCTAATTTATATAGCAATGACGGCTTTGGAAATAATTTTGCTGTTTATCGGCGGAATGCCTCTGTTTGAAAGCGTGGTGCACACGCTTGGTACTGCGGGCACCGGCGGCTTTGGCACAAAAAACAACAGCATTGCAGGATACAGTCCCTATCTGCAGTGGGTTATTGCAATATTTATGCTGCTGTTCGGAATTAACTTTAACTTATATTACCTTATTCTTCTGCGTCGTATTCGCTCTGTACTGAGCAGCGCCGAGTTATGGTCATATATAGGAATAGCGCTCGCCGCGATTGCTGTTGTTACTGCAAATGTTTTTTCGCTTTACAAAAACTTTTCAGAAGCTCTGCGCCAGTCGGTTTTCCAGGTGTCGTCCATAATTACCACCACGGGCTACAGCACAACCGATTTTAATACTTGGCCCGACCTATCAAAAACTATTTTGTTCATACTTATGTTTATAGGCGGCTGCGCAGGCTCCACTGCAGGCGGACTTAAAGTATCGCGCGTGGTACTTCTGTTTAAGCTGATAGGCAGAGAGTTCCGCCGCATGCTTCATCCCCGTTCGGTAAGTAAAATTCGTTTTGAGGGCAAGGGTGTCGACGAAGCAACCCTTGACAGTGTAAGTGTTTATTTTGCGGTTTATATGGTTTGCTTTGTCGCGATTTTCCTTTTGCTGTCGATTGAGCCTTTCGGCATTGAAACAAATCTTTCGGCAACCGCCGCCTGCTTTAACAACGTAGGACCCGGCTTTGCGGGCGTCGGCCCCACTGCAAACTATTCGGCTTATTCGAATCTTTCTAAGCTTTTACTGTCATTTGCAATGCTCCTTGGCAGACTTGAGATTTTCCCGCTTATAATAGCCTTCTCCCCTGCCACGTGGTCAAGAAAATATCGATAAAAAAAGACCGTCAAAAGACGGTCTTTTTTATAATACAATCTTTTCGGCAATCCAAAAAAGCAGCGGCGTTATACAATTACTGAACACTATCATTACGGCAGCAGCGCCTATAATTGACACCCGGGATACGCCGCCATCCGAATACGCCACGCGCTTTTTAATATGAGCGCGATATAGGCAGTCGGCAAAAAGACTTATTATAAAGCTGGCAGCAAACTCGGCTATCAGCATTACCGAATAAATCTTTTTAAGTATCTCGTTCACTGCTGCATTTGCAGAAATTAAGTCTACCTTTGTGCTTATTTCTGCCGGATAAACAATAACTGCTTTATTCGCTTCATACTCCTCGCCCGTTGCCTCTTCGTAAAGCTGTACTTGACGGTTATATTCTTCTTTCGCCGACTCGTATTCGCCGCGAAAAGCCATCATTCCCGCCGAAAACGCCAGCACCGAAACCAGCACTATCGAAAGCAACGCTAACAGTCCTTTTGCATACATTTTCCGGTAAAAAAACCAGTATATGCAGAAAAAGAACGCCGCCCAGTTGGTATGAACAAAAATTTTTTTGTTCTCATTTTTGCGAAAAATATCAAGATAACGATCGGACTTTTGATCTATAAACGAAGCATAGTCCGAAATTTTTATCCCGTCAAGCCTTGCATCGTTAAACTCTTCTCCGCATGCAGAACACACAAACGCATTATCCTCGCACATTGCACCGCAAACATCGCAGCGTTTTAAGTAGCTCATATTTTTCACTCCTTTTTTTGATTATATCATTGTTATCACCCACCTTCAACATAAATTATTTTGAAAGAAAAGTATTGACAAACTTTTTTTCTTGTGGTATAGTAATTTTTGCTGTTGAAGTGCTGGTGTAGCTCAGTTGGTAGAGCAGCTGATTTGTAATCAGCAGGTCGGGGGTTCGAGTCCGTCCACCAGCTCCATATAGGCAACGAGTTTTATTCGGACTCGAAGCCTGACAGGGTGAGCGGCGTGTAAAAAACATCGCGGTGTGATGTTTTTAGCTGCGAAGTGTGCAGCGGCTATGCCGCAAGCACGGCAGACTTTAGAATAAAGGCTGCGTCCGTCCACCAGTTCCATTCTGGTTTTCGGCAATAAATTTAATATGGGAGAGTTCCCGAGTGGCCAAAGGGGACAGACTGTAAATCTGCTGCTTTCAGCTTCGGTGGTTCGAATCCACCCTCTCCCACCAAAACAAAAAAGACACCCTAAGCGGTGTCTTTTTGTTTTGACGAGTGCGGTATAGAGAGAACCACCGGTTCGTCGAAGCAGGCGCGCCGCCGCGATAGGCGAGGCGGTCTGCCCGAGTCTCGAGCAACGACGATTTTTCGCAACTGCTCGGAGCAGTCGAAAAATCAAAGAGCGCAGAGTATCCACCCTCTCCCACCAAAATCGACAAGTTTCGCGTGACACTTGTCGATTTTACTTTTTCACTTTTCACTCTTTTATCTGTCCGAAATTCTTGACAAGTTTCGAAAAGGTGATTTGCTACGCAAAGCGTTGATTATAAATATAATTTATGGTATAATCTAACCGACAAATAAAAATTTGTAGGGACGAAGATAATGATTGTTTTAATTACAGGTGCATCGCACACGGGCAAGACAGCAACCGCACAAAAACTGCTTGAAAAATATAAATATCCGTACTTGTCCATTGACCATTTGAAAATGGGTTTAATTCGCAGCGGCAACACGGAACTTACTCCTATGAGCGATGATAAAGATTTGACTGCATACTTATGGCCTATTGTCCGCGAAATTATTAAAACTGCAATTGAAAACAGGCAGAACTTAGTTGTTGAAGGTTGCTATATTCCGTTCGATTGGCAGAAGGACTTTGAAGTAGAATATCTTAAAGAGATTAAATATTACTGCCTTATAATGAGTGAGGGTTATATTAGAAACCACTTTGCTGACATAAAAAAATATGCAAATATAATTGAAAGCCGTTTAGACGATGAGTGGTGTACTATCGAAAGTGTGCTGGTAGACAATGCCGAAATCTTAAAACTTGCACAGTTATATAATGTGAACTATATTCTTATTGATGATAAATACGAAATCACCATTGATTTATAACTATAAAACACCATTCCTAAAAATATGTAGGGGTTCGAACACATAGGTTAAAAATTCAAAAGGGTTCGAATTTGTGCAACCCTTTCAAAACAAAAAGACACCCTAAGCGGTGTCTTTTTTGTTTTGACGAGTGCGGTATAGAGAGAACCACCGGTTCGTCTAAGCGGGTACGCCGGCCGACAACAGCATTTAAAAAAATAAAATTTAATTATAAAAATAAATTATTTAATGTTTATCGTTAAATAATCATTGACAAACATTAAATCTTGCGTTACAATATAATCAGAAAATGACTTTGGAGGTAAAAACAATGAAAGGTATAAATAAGCTTGGCAAAATCATTACGAAAATCTTAGAGGTTTTTCACTGGGTTGGAACGGCTCTTATGCTTGCGGCAACCGTTTGCTCGTTAGCGGCGCCCAGCTGGGTTAAATACTTTGTAGGCTTTGACGCAAAAGAATGCTGCGGCACAAACCTCGAGGTTTATGGTTTTGAGGTTAAC
Organism: Acutalibacteraceae bacterium; assembly: GCA_045604625.1. Classification (GTDB taxonomy): domain Bacteria; phylum Bacillota; class Clostridia; order Oscillospirales; family Acutalibacteraceae; genus SIG589. The sequence continues at coordinate 11,277 of JAZUOJ010000061.1, forward strand.
GCTCCGGTTGTCAGCGGAAACACCGATATGACCTTCTTTTTCCTTTTCGGCATAGGCGCAACCATCATTTTGGCCGTTATGGCAATGGTGTTCCGCAACCTTTACCTCATCTTTAGCAGGTCCCTGAACGGAACGCCCTTCCAAAAGGATAATATCCGCAGATTCAGAGAAATCGGAATTTTTTCTATCGCCGTACCGGTAATCGGTTTTATTATGAGCGTCATCATCCGTCTCGTAACGGGCGTGGAAACCGCCGAAATCAGTCTTGATATGGGCGGCATATTTATGGGTATCACTGTTTTGTGCTTAACACAGTTTTTTGTTCACGGCGCAAATCTTGAAAAAGACGTGGACGGACTTGTGTAAGGAGGGGCTATGGGAAAAATAGTTTTACGCCTTGACAGAATGATGGTTGAACGAAAAATATCCCTGGGCGAGCTGGCCGAGCGCGTGGGCATTTCCAACGTTAATCTGTCCAAGATAAAAAACAACAAGGTTACTGCTATTCGGTTTTCTACCCTTGCCGCCATCTGCCAGGTGCTGGACTGTGACGCGGGAGATATCCTTGAATATCAAAAAGACTGAACCCGTTAACACGGGCGCCTATATAATAATTTTCCCCTTTTGGGGTTCGTTTCTGTCCGCAGTAAAAAAGCCGCTTAAAAAGCGGCTTTTTTCTTATTTTCGTTCCAAATTCTCCTGACAGTAGAGTCGAATTTTTTAAATTCTACTGCAAAACGTTCCCTTCGTAGATGGGCTTCCCCGCAGATTAGGTTTACCCATTTTGCCTGTTTTTATCACAATGGAGGATAGCGAAATACTTGACGGCGACGGCTTTTTCGTGCAGGAATATACGCTCCACATTCTTCCCGTGCTGTTTATCCCTAACGTTTGCGCCTTTTCGGTCGCGTTTCCCGTGGCAACGGTTAACCTGTTCTTAAACATTTTACCGACGCTTGTGTTGCGGTATAACACACCCAAACTTAAAGCAATGTCAAAAAGAATGAACGGGAAAAACATAGTTTGATATCATAAAAACCGCTTTCCTGAAATATGTTTAGTAACAGAAAATCCGCCCTCTTTCGAGAACGGATTTTTTGTTTTTTTATTATATAGATGCTTTTTTGAGCGCTTCATCGATATGGTCGCAGAAGTTGTCTTCGCCTACCATATCATAAAAGCCGGATTTGCGCATAACCTGCATCGGCTGCGGCTTTACGTGGGAAAGAATTAGTCTTACACCCTGCTTTTCGCACCTTTCGTAAAGAAGCATCAGCGCATTTAGTGCCGTCGAGTCAAGCGACGGAACGGCGCGCATTCGCAAAATAAGGCAGCGAGTATAATCTTTTAAAACAATTTCGGGAATTTTATCTGCCACGCCGAAGAAAAGCGGTCCGCTGATTTCATAAACCCTAACGTCTTTAGGCACTACCCTAAGGTCGATAGCGTCTTTGTCGGTATCGGGATCAATATATTCCCAGCCGTTAACCGAGGTTTCGTCGCTCATCCTCTTCATAAACAGCATTGCGGCGAGCACCATTCCCACGCCGATTGCAACGACAAGGTCGAACACAACCGTAAGAACGAAGGTTATAACGAGAATGAATATATCGCTTTTGGGCGCGGTTTTTACTATGCGCACAAACTTTTTCCATTCGCTCATATTATACGCAACCATAAACAGTATTGCGGCTATGGTCGGCATAGGAATAAGTCCCGCATAGGGCATAAGGAACAAAAGCACAAGCAGTAAAACGAGGGCGTGCACCATACCGGCAACCGGAGTTTTGCCGCCGTTTTTGGCGTTTGCCGCAGTTCGTGCAATTGCGCCCGTTGCGGGGATACCGCCGAAAAGCACCGACGCTATGTTTCCTATTCCCTGTCCGACCAGCTCGGCGTTGGAGTTGTGGCGGGAATTGACCATTCCGTCTGCCACCACGCAGGAAAGCAGCGATTCGATTGCCGCTAAAACGGCTATGGTAAAGGCGTCGGGCAGAACGGCCGATATCTTTTCAAAGCTGAGGTTCATACCGCCGAAATCCACCTTGGGCAGTCCTGAGGGAATGGTGTAAAGGTCGCGAATCGTATATACACCCTCCTCAAAGCCGGGCAGGAAAGCAACCATTAGCGAACCGACCAAGACGGCAATAAGTGACGGCGGTATTCTTTTTTCTATTTTGGGATAGGTTATAAGAATTAAAAGGCTGACCGCACCCACAACAAGTGCCTGCCACGAAAAACTACCGGCAAACTCGATATTGGCTTCGATTTTTTCGAGTGTTTCTATGGGCTTTACCCCGTCTGAATATGTAATACCGAAAAAGTCTTTTATCTGACCGATAAGAATGGTAAGCGCGATGCCCGACGTGAAACCGGTTGTTATGGTGTGGGGGATAAACTTTATAAGCGAGCCCAGGCGGAAAACGCCCATCAAAATAAGCAAAACGCCTGCAAGAATAGTGGCTATAAAGAGTCCGTCCATTCCCTGGGCTGCAACTATTCCCGCAACTATCGAAGCGAAGGCCGCTGTGGGGCCCGCTATTTGTATGCGGCTGCCGCCGAAAAGCGAAACGCAAAAGCCCGCCGCAATTGCCGTATAAATACCGCAGGCAGGCTCTACCCCGGAGGCGAGTGCCAACGCGATAGATAAGGGCAGCGCGATAATCGCAACTATGACACCTGCGATTACGTCGTTTGCAAATTGCTGCACCGAATAGTTTTTCATTACCGAGAAAAACTTAGGCTTTAGATAAAAGCTTTTCAATTTACAACATCTCCTTTTTACAAAAATAATTATATTTATTTCCCTCAAAAAAGTAAATGGTAATATTGTATAATATTACCTTCACCTTTCAAAAAGAAAATGGTCAACTTAATTTTTATGTGGGTATTTACATTGTTTCGAATTTATTTAAAAAACTATTGTGTTTTTCGACAGGGTGTGATACAATGTGATACAAATTTAATATTTATGTATGACGCTTGCAGGAAAACGCATTTTGCTGCCGAAGGAGTAACACTCTCAGGTTTCCGTTTGGATGAGGACTGTAGGCCGACATAACTTTGGAGAATCCCGTTTTCGGGTGCCGAAGGTGCAAAGCGATTTTTCGCTAATCTCTCAGGCAAAAGGACAAAGTGTAATTTTTTATTATTGTTCCTTTTGGAGATATTGCGGTTTGCGCTTTGCGCAAACCTTTTTTATTTTCAGGAGGAAACTATGAACGCGTTTGTTGAAAAGGTAACAGAAATTAACGGTGCACTTAACACTTTTATTTGGGGTGCGCCAGGCCTTGTTTTGCTTATAGGTACCGGCATTTTGCTAACCATTTGCACCAAGGTTTTCCAAATAACACACATTGGTCATTGGTTTAAAGAAACCATTGGCACGCTATTTAAAAAGAACAGCGAATCGGTTCAAAAGACCGACAAAAAGTCTATTTCCCAGTTTCAGGCGCTTTGCACCGCACTTGCCGCAACGGTAGGTACAGGTAACATTGCAGGTGTTGCTGCCGCTATCGTAATAGGCGGTCCGGGCGCGGTTTTTTGGATGTGGGTTGCCGCTTTCTTCGGTATGATGACCAACTTCTCTGAAAACGTTTTGGGAATCTACTTCCGCCGCAAAAACAAAGACGGCGAATGGTCGGGCGGCGCTATGTACTATTTAAAGGACGGTCTCGGACGCAAAAAAGGCTTTAAGACTATTGCCTCGGTACTGGCCGTGCTTTTTGCCTGCTTTGCTATCTTGGCATCCTTCGGTATTGGTAATATGGGACAGGTCAACAAAATAACCCTTAACATTCAGTCGGCATTTTTCTCGGGCACCGACCTTGGAACGGTTGCCGGTATGCCGGTGTTGGGCCTTATTATCGGCGGCGCACTTGTTATACTTGGCGGCCTTATTATAATAGGCGGTCTGCAGCGCGTTGCTTCGGTTGCCGAGCGAATTGTTCCGTTTATGGCTATTGCTTACATAATAGGCGCTCTTGCAATTATGTTTATGAACATAGAAAATATAGGCAGTATGTTTGCCGCTATATTTAAGTTTGCATTTACCGAGCGCGCTGCCTACGGCGGTGTTGCCGGAACCATTATTTTAGGTATGACACAGGGCTTTAAACGCGGTGTTTTCTCTAACGAGGCCGGTCTTGGCTCGTCGGTTATGGTGCACAGCTCGTCCAACGTAAAGGAACCCGTTCGCCAGGGTATGTGGGGCATTTTTGAGGTTTTCTTTGATACCTTTATCGTCTGCACAATGACCGCCGTTGTCGTTCTGTCTTCGGGCTACATCGACCTTGCAACCGGAAATCCCGCTATAGAGGGTCTTGACGATTCTACGCTTGTTGCCCGAGCCTTCGGTGACGCGTTTGGTGTTGCCGGCGAATGGTTTATTGCGATTGCAATGCTTCTGTTCGCATTTACCACCGTTCTCGGCTGGTCACAGTACGGCTCCAAGGCTGTTGAATACCTTTTCGGCACAAAGGCCGTATCGGTTTATAAGGTAATTTTCGTGCTTATGATAGTATCGGGCGCTGTTATGACGTCGTCGCTTGCCTGGGACATTTCCGATACCTTTAACGGCTTTATGATGGTTCCCAACCTTATCGGCGTTCTGGCTTTGTTCCCGCTTGTTATTAAAATCACCAAGAACTACATAAACCGCAAAATCAAGGGCAAGGACGAGGCACCTATGCTTTCTTATGATGCCGAAACGGAGAAAGAGCTGTCCGCCGCGCTTGACGACTAATCTTTAAAATATAACGAAAACAGAGATGGTAATTGCCATCTCTGTTTTTTTGTGATATAATTTGAAAAATAATTATAGTTTTGGAGATGGTGCTATGAAAATCAGCATAAAGCGCCGCATTTTGGGACTGTCGGTTTCCTCGGTGCTGCTTATTGCCTGCTGCATTTTTACCTATCTTGTTATAAAAACCGCCTTTTTAACGACCGCACTTGAAATAACTCTGGGCGGCGGACTTCTATTGATTACGGGCCTGGTTTTTTGGCTTACCTTTGACAGCAAAAAACGTGTCCGCACCATAATAGGAATAATAATTGCCGTTTTGGTGCTGGCCCTGCAGATTTCGGGCGGGTACTATATTTCGGTAGGACTAAACACGCTGGACGAGATAACCCAGCCCAGCGCCGAGCTTGCTGAAATTGCGGTTTTTGTCGAAAAAGACGACCCCGCCAAAACTATCGAGGACGCTAAAAACTACACCTACGGCATACTCTCGACGCTTGACCGCGAACTGACCGACAGCGCACTTGAAGAGTTAAACACCCTGTTGGGACAAGAGGTTGCAACGCTTGGGTTTGCGGGCGTAAGCGAGCTTTTAGATGCGTTGCTTACCGAACAGAGAATAAACGCCATTGTTTTAAACAAAAGCTTTCTTGAAATCTTGGAGGAAACCGAAGGCCACGAAGCCGATATAGAAAAAATTCGCGAGCTTTGGTGTGCCGAAATAGAAATCAAAGAAACACCGCCCGTGGAAACAAAGCCAAAATCGGAAAATATTTTTACCGTTTACATCAGCGGAATAGACACATCGGGCAGTGTTTCCCGCAGAAGCCGCAGCGACGTTAACATTATAGCAACCGTAAACGCCGAAACGGGACAGATTCTTCTGCTTTCCACACCGCGTGACTATTTTGTCCCGCTTTCCATATCGGGCGGAATTCCCGACAAGCTTACCCACGCGGGAATTTACGGCATAAACGTAAGCAAGGATACCCTGTCTATGCTGTATGACACCGAAATCGACTACTATTTCAGACTTAACTTTGACGGATTTAAAGAAATTATAGATGCGCTCGGCGGTATTACCGTAATAAGCGAGCGCAGCTTTACTCACGGCAGCTACACGTTCCAAAAGGGCGAAAACTTCTTAAACGGCGAGGGGGCTCTTGCCTTTTCGCGTGACCGATACCACGCGGGCGGCGACCGCCAGCGCGGAAAAAATCAAATGGCGGTTATTACGGCTGTAATAAACAAGGCGACAGGTCCCGCGCTCCTTTCTAACTATAAAAGCATTTTAGAGTCTGTTGCCGGAAGTTTTGAAACCAGCATACCGCAAGAAAAAATAGGAAAACTGGTGCAAAACCAGCTTGTAAACGGCACAAAATGGAACGTTGTTTCCTATTCTGCCAACGGCACAGGCGCATCCAGAAAGCCCTATTCTCTCAGCACAAACGCATACGTTATGATTCCTGACCAGACCACCGTTGACCACGCAAAAACACTTATCGAGCAGGTTAAAAACGGCGAGGTCCCGACACCGTAAGTTATGAAAAATAATAAGACAAGAAAGTTAGTATTATCCGCACTTTTTTTGGCGCTTTGTATAGTGCTTCCCTTTTTAACGGGACAACTGAAAGAGCTTGGAAGCGCGCTGCTTCCGATGCACCTGCCCGTAATGCTTTGCGGCCTTTTGTGCGGGGGCGGCCTTGGCGCGGCGGTAGGTTTTTTAGCCCCGTTTTTGCGCTCACTTATTTTCGGAATGCCCGCGCTTTACCCAAACTGTGTATGGATGTCGTGCGAGCTTGCAACCTACGGCTTTGTAATCGGTATTCTTTACAACAAGCTGTTTAAAAAACAGCTTGTGTGGCTTTACTGCAGCCTTGTTTTAGCTATGCTTTCAGGGCGTGTTGTTTGGGGTGTTGTAAAGGCGGCCGTGCTGGGACTGGGCGGTAGCGGATTTACCGTAAGCGCATTCATAGCGGGCGGCTTCACGAGCGCTTTTCCCGGAATAATTTTACAACTTCTGCTGATTCCGCTTATAATTTCACTCATTAACCGAAAAAGCAAATCGGACGTTTTATAATATCCAAAACACCCTTCTTCCTCGGCGGGGTGTGATAAAGATTACAATTACTAAATTTCACATAAAAAAGGCACCTGTTTTCAGGTGCCTTTTATTTTTATTCAAGTTCGAACGCGCCGGTATAAAGCTGATAATACTTACCCTTTTCTGCTATTAACATTTCGTGGGTGCCGCGCTCTATAATTCTGCCCCGCTCGAGCACCATTATAACGTCGGAATTCTGGACGGTTGAAAGGCGGTGCGCTATTACAAACACCGTTCTTCCCTTCATAAGCGAGTCCATACCCTTTTGCACAAGTGCTTCGGTTCGCGTGTCGATGGACGACGTCGCCTCGTCAAGTATCATAACGGGCGGGTCGGCAACGGCGGCACGCGCGATGGACAGCAGCTGGCGCTGGCCCTGGGACAGGTTTGCACCGTCACTTACCAGAATTGTGTCATATCCGTCGGGCAGGCGTGTGATAAAGCTGTGCGCGCCCGCAAGTTTTGCCGCCGCTATACACTCCTCGTCGGTGGCATCAAGTCTGCCGTAGCGAATGTTGTCCATTACCGTTCCGGTAAAGAGGTTTGTTTCCTGCAACACAACGCCAAGCGAACGTCGGAGGTCGGACTTTTTAATTTTGTTGATATTTATTCCGTCATAGCGTATCTTTCCGTCGGCAATATCGTAAAATCGGTTTATAAGATTCGTTATAGTGGTCTTACCCGCACCGGTTGCACCTACAAAAGCAACCTTTTGGCCGGGTTTTGCAAACAGCGTGACGTTGTGCAATACTATCTTGTCATCAGTATAACCGAAATCTACGTCGTCAAGCGTTACATCACCCTCAAGCTTTGTATAGGTTACGCTGCCGTCGGCTGCGTGGGGATGTTTCCAAGCCCAAACGCCCGTGCGCTCGTCACTTTCTGTTATGTTACCGTTCTCGTCTATTTTTGCATTAACCAACGTAACGTAACCGTTGTCGTCCTCGTGCTTTTCGTCTATAAGCTCAAACACACGCTCCGCACCGGCAAGTCCCATTGCAACCGCATTTATCTGTTGTGAAATTTGGCTTACGTTTTGGGTAAACTGCTTGGTCATATTAAGGAACGGAATAATAATCGCAACCGTCATGGCCTGACCAGAAAAGGACAGGTTAGGAACACTTAGCGCTATCATTGCGCCGCCGACAAAGGCCATAAGCACGTAAAGAAGATTTCCGAGGTTTCCGAGAATAGGCATAAGGATGTTTGCAAATCGGTTTGCGCTTTGCGCATCCTCGAAAAGCTGACCGTTAAGCCTGTCAAAGTCTTTAAGACTTTCCTCCTCGTGGCAGAACACCTTTACAACCTTTTGACCGTGCATAATTTCCTCTACAAAGCCTTCGGTTTTTGCAAGCGATTTTTGCTGTTTTACAAAAAACTTTGCGCTGTTGCCGCCGACGTATTTCGTTACGTTAAACATTATAATTACGCCGCCTATTACAACAAGCGTAAGCCAAACGCTGTAATAAAGCATTATACACAGCAGCGTTATAAGGGTTATGGCACAGGTCAAGAGCGAGAGTATACTCTGCGAAACCAGCTGTCTTAGCGTGTCGATATCGTTGGTGTAGTAACTCATTATGTCGCCGTGGGTATGTGTGTCGAAATACTTAATGGGCAAACGCTGCATGTTTTTAAACATGCGCTCGCGCATTTTTGCAAGAAAACCCTGCGTTACTACAGCCATGGTACGTTCGCGCACCGTTATCGAGACAATACCCGTTATATAAACGGCAAGCATAATTCCGATAAGGGTATAAAGCCGCGTCTTTACCGACTGGTATCCGCCTTCCAGTCCGTCCTTTACTATCAGCACTAGATTGTTTATAAACACCGAGGAAACAGATGCCGCAAGCGTGCCGAGCACAAGACAGACCAAAACTAAAATTAGTTGTTTTTTATAGTCGTGGAGCAAAAATTTTATAAGTCTGGCAAACGAACCCTTTATGTCCTTTGCCTTTGGACCGCCGCGCATTCTTCCGCGCGGGCCCGCTACTCTAGGACCTGCCATTTTGCTCACCTGCCTTGTTCTGTGAATAGTAAACCTCTTTGTATATATCGTTGTTTGCGAGCAACTGCTCGTGTGTGCCGATGGCGCTTATTTTTCCGCCGTCAAGCACCACTATCATATCGGCGTCCTGAACCGAAGAAATGCGTTGCGCAATTATTATTTTCGTCGTGTTTGGAATGTCCTCGCGGAAGGCTTTACGTATCTGCGCATCGGTTTTAGTATCTACCGCACTTGTAGAGTCGTCCAGAATGAGAATCTTCGGTTTCGAAATCAGCGCGCGCGCAATACAAAGACGCTGGCGCTGGCCGCCCGAAACATTTGTACCGCCCTGCTCAATAAAGGTGTCGTATCCGTCGGGGAAGTTTCTTATAAACTCGTCGGCGCAGGCACTTTTGCAGGCGGCCACCATTTCTTCTTCGGTGGCATCCTTTTTTCCCCAACGAAGATTTTCCTTTATGGTGCCCGAAAACAGAACGTTTTTCTGCAGCACCACCGAAACCTCTTTTCGCAGGATATCAAGGTCGTACTCGCGGACGTCTATTCCGCCGACGCGAACGCTTCCGCCGCTTACGTCGTAGAGGCGGGAAATCAGCTGGATAAGGGTTGTTTTGCTGCTGCCCGTTCCGCCGATTACACCTACCGTCTGTCCCGATTTTATATGCAAATTTATATCGGCAAGCGCGGGGGTTTCCGCCTTCTCGGAATACTTAAAGCAAACGTCGGTAAAATCTATAGAGCCGTCGGGCACTTCGGTTACGGCGTTTTCGGGGCTTACAATATTCGGCTTTTCGTCAAGCACCTCGCACACGCGGCGGCCTGACTCGATAGCCATTGTTATCATAACAAAGGTCATTGAAAGCATCATAAGGCTCATCAAAATCTGCATACCGTAGGTAATAAGTCCTGAAAGCTGGCCCACCTGCATTGCCTGCTCGTTTGTACCAATTATGAGCTTTGCACCGAAATAGGACACGCAAAGGGTTATGGAGTTTGCGCAAAACTGCATAAGCGGAGCGTTAAGCGCCAAAAGCTTTTCTGCTCCCGTAAAATCGTTTTTAACCTCGTCTGATGCGGCGGCAAACTTCTTTTCTTCATAATCTTCACGAACGTAGGCCTTTACAACGCGCATTCCCTTTACGTTTTCCTGAACCGAGTTGTTAAGCGCATCGTACTTTTTAAACACCCTTTTGAATATGGGCATTGCGTTCTTTGTTATCAGGAAAAGACCAACAGCCAGCACCGGAACAACGCCTACAAAAACGGTCGACATACGCGGGTTCATTCTAAACGCCATTGTCAGCGCGAAAACTACCATAAACGGACTGCGTATTGCACCGCGTATTAACATCATATAGGCGTTTTGCAGGTTTGTAACGTCGGTTGTAAGACGCGTAACCAGGCTGGAGGTTGAAAATTTGTCTATATTAGAGAAAGAAAACGACTGAACCGCCGTGAAAAGGTCTCGGCGCAAATTTTTGCCGAATCCGCTTGATGCGATGGCGCAGAAATGTCCCGCAAGGGCACCGCAAGACAGAGAAAGCAGCGCCATTAGCACTAACATTCCGCCGTACTTTGCAATCTGCGCAAGGTCGGCACCGGTTTCGATTTCGTTTATGAGGTTAGCCGTTATAAAGGGAATTATACACTCTACAATTACCTCAAGTCCTATAAAAAGCGGCGAGAGAATTGATGGTAATTTATATTCTCTTATACATCCGGCAAGTCGCTTAATCATCGTTTTCCTCCTTTAAAATGTTTGACTCTATTTTGTCAATAACCTTAAAAAATATTTCCAATTCTTCTTTGTCTATTCCCGCTACAATGCGCGACTCCAGCTGCTCAATATCAGCCCGCGCCATACGGTCTACCTTGCGCGCAAGGGCTGTAAGACGGAGCTCCTTCAGGCGGGCGTCGCTCTTTGATACGCACCTTTCAATAAGACCGTTCTTTTCCATCAGCGCAAGCACGTTGCTCATAGTGGAACGGCGGCAGGAAAATTTTTGTTCAAGGTCGCGCTGAAAAACAGGGCCGTCCTGTTCGGAAATGTACCGTATTACCCATCCGTGAAGCCCCGTTAGGTTATCTATTTGCTGCTTAACGGCGCTTTTGTCCGATTCGCGCCGAATCAGATTTCCAAGCCTGCGAACAGCAGGACCTATGTGTCTTTGTTTCAAAGTGCCGCCTCCCTGTTTTCATTTTTAAATATGCCCCCGCAGCACAAGCGGGACGCCTTAAATAAGCCATTTTCTCTATCTTGTTTTTTAATATGAAACCACAAAAACAAGTTAGCACCCTAACATTATAATTAGGGTGCTTTTTGTTGTCAACAAAATATATGTTAATTTTTTATAAACTAAACGTTTTTATATTCCCCGAGCGCGCCGGTTTCGCCTTTGTGCTCTTCAATATACAACACCGCTTCTTCCGGACTTTCAAAAACACCGAAAAGACTACGGTTTTTCTCGGTCATAAAGCCGCCCGCTATGGCGTCTTCTATCATCCCCACAAGGGACGAAAAATATCCGTTTGTATTAAGCACCGCAATGGGTTTTTGGTGCTTGCCGAGTTGTCTGAGTGTCAGAATTTCAAAAAACTCCTCAAACGTTCCTATTCCGCCGGGCGTCATCACAAAGCCGTCGGACATATTCTCCATTATCTGCTTGCGCTCGCGCATAGTTTCGGTGTAAATGAAATCGTCGCAATGCTCGTATAGTATTCCGTCAACGTTAAAAAACGACGGGGCAACGCCTACAACCCTGCCGCCTGCGCCTTTCACACCGCGCGCTGCCGCGCCCATAAGACCGCTTCCTCCGCCGCCGAAAACCAGCGTGTGTCCACGCTCGGCCATTATTTTGCCAAGCTTTTCTCCCGCAGCTATATAGTCTTTATCAATTGTTTTGCTTGATGCTCCGTAAACACAAATATTCATACTTTTCTTCCTTTATACCATTTTAAGCTCGTGCCAGCGTAGCGTATCGCCCTCGTAAACCAATTTCAGCACGAAAAAGGGCGCGTCCTTCAGCAGCAAATCTAAAAATATGCGGTCGCCCTCCCAGTGCGGAAGAGAAAGAAGCTCTGTCTTTTTTACAAATCGAAGCTCGCCTTCGTCGCATTCACAAACTTCGCCGTCAAAATCCCCACAGGTGAAAAGGTGCATCTGCTCGCTTTCCCATTTGTCCGAAACGAAGGTAACTATGCCACGGTAGCGCGGGTTTTTAAGGGTTAGTCCCGTTTCCTCGCGCGCCTCGCGAAGGACACAGTCAAACGGACTCTCGCCCTCTAAAAACTTTCCGCCTATGCCGAGCCACTTATCAAAATTATAATCCTTTTTTCGGTTTTTGTGCAGCAAAAGGTAGCTGTCACCCTTTTCAATATAGCAAAGCGAGGTGTTTTTCATTACTATCTTCCTATCCTTAAAGGCTTACGTTAAAGGGAAGTCTTTACTTGACTATGATAAAAACTTATAGCTTTAACAAACCCTAATAATTTTCTTTTTTGTCGCTCGTGCCGCTGGGCACGCCCTTTCTTCACTCGTCAAGAAAGGACGCAAAGAAACTTAGGGGGATTTCGATTCCCCCTCGCACGAAGATGATAAGCAACATAAAACCCGTTTCGTCAAAACGTCTTTTGCCGAAACGAAGTATTATTCTTTTATTCATCTTCTACGCTTCGCGCTCACCCCAAGCGACGATGGCTGCCGCCCTCGACCTGCCATAGACGGTCGTCCGAGCGGTTTCCTTTTTATATTAACGGGTGTTCCTCTAATATATTATTTGAGATAAACGCTCTATCCTTTTGAGTGGGTCAAGGGCGAAGCCCTTTGTCGAAGGGGTACAAGTTTTTCGGTTAGAAAAAATTTACGGTTTTGGCTTTTTTATTGTGCGCTTTCACACAGTTCGAGCAGTTCTTCTATCGATTCTTGCGGCACCGTATATGCAGTACCGAAAATCGTCAATTGGTCTGCGGCGACGACCACCGCACCTTTCTCTTTTCCTTTTTCGTCATAAAACACCAAAACAATATCAAAGCCGTAGTATGTTTCTCCGCCTTCCGTTTCAATGCAGTCCAAGGAATTAATATATTCTACTATCGTTTTTGTCTCGCTGATAGTCTTGTTTTTTGTGCTGTCGGTATATTCTGCCTCTATTTTAGAGAAGCTTCCCTCAATTAAGACGTTGTCCCCTTTACAAGAACAAAAAACCATAAGAAAAACCAATAAAACAAGAAGCAAGCATACTGCTGTTCTTTTCATCTTTGGTTCCCCTCTCTACGGTTTAATTACTGTCCAAAACTTCCGTTTTTTGTTATTATATCATACTTCCAACCAAAAACATATACCTAAAATAACAATAAAAGCTCCTGCGATTTGTTAAAAATATAACAAAATACATATTATATAAAAAATATGTAGAAAAAACGGTTTAGGTGTGTTATAATCTATGTTGGTGTATGTTGCAGTATTGTCGCCTTGTGCGAGGCAGCAAACATACATATATCAACAAGGAGGAAAGGTACATGTTAAAGAAAATTAGTTCGCTTCCTTTTAACGGTACGAAAGAGCAGGAAGCCAAGCTGCGCGAGATTATCGACCAGCACAAGTCGGACAAGAGCCAGCTTATGGCTGTAATGCAGAAGGCACAGGACATCTACGGATATCTGCCCCGCGAGGTTCAGGTTATGATCGCCGAGGGTATGGATGTTCCGCTTGAAAAGGTTTACGGTGTTGCCACCTTCTACGCACAGTTCTCTCTTACACCTAAGGGCAAGTACAATATTTCGGTTTGTCTTGGAACCGCCTGCTACGTTAAGGGCTCGGGCGATATATTTGACAAGCTTAGCGAACGTCTCGGAATCGGCGCTGACGAGTGCACTGCCGACGGCAAATTCTCGCTTACTGCTTGCCGCTGCATCGGCGCTTGCGGTTTAGCACCGGTTTTAACCGTAAATGAAGACGTTTACGGCCGCCTCACCGCAGACGACGTTGACGGAATTCTTGCTAAGTATCAAGACTAAACCATTTAAAAGAGGAAAGTCTGTATGAAAATAAGCCAAGTTAAAGAGTTACTGGACGCCGAGATCATCTGCGGAGAAGAGCTTATCGGCAAGCACGTTTATTCGGCTTGCGGAAGCGATATGATGAGCGATGTTCTCGCATACGTCAAGGATCAGTCGGTACTGCTCACCGGTCTTGTCAATTCGCAGGTTATAAGAACCGCCGAAATGATGGATATGGTTTGCATTGTCTTCGTTCGTTCGAAGATGCCGACACAGGAAATGATTGACCTTGCCAAGGACAGCGGTATTGTTCTGCTCGCTTCCAAAAAGCGCATGTATGAAGCCTGCGGAAAGCTTTATGCCAGCGGTCTTTGCGGAAACGGAGTTCGCAATGGACAATAATCTTACCTTTAGCTTTCCGGTTGACGGAACCGATTTTACATCGGCGGGTCAAGCGTCGGTTATGCTTAAGAAGACGCTGCGTCAGATAGGAATAGCACCCGATACCATTCGCCGTGCTTCCATCGCAATGTACGAGGGCGAAATAAACATGGTAATACACGCCGGCGGCGGTGTTGCCGATGTTGAGATAAGTGAAAGCTGCATTACCATAATCCTAAGAGACCAAGGTCCCGGAATTAAGGATATAAAGCAGGCAATGCAGGAGGGCTTTTCTACCGCTTCGGACGACGTGCGTTCGCTTGGGTTCGGTGCCGGAATGGGCCTTCCGAATATGAAGCGCTATTCTGACACTATGGAAATAGAATCGACCCCCGGACAAGGCACCACAATCAAAATGTGTATTAACATATAACCGCGAGGTATTGTTATGATCGCGTATGAACATTCTGTTTCTCTTGATGTTACAAAGTGCACCGGCTGCACCACCTGCATACACAAGTGTCCGACTGAGGCTATCAGAATTCGCGACCATCACGCAGTTATAAACACCGAAAGGTGTATCGACTGCGGCGAGTGTATAAGGGTGTGCCCCCAAAAGGCAAAGCGCGCGGTGCTTGACAGCATAAAGGATATGGACAGGTTTCGCTATAAAGTTGCGCTTCCCGCGCCATCGCTTTATGCACAGTTCGATAATCTTGACGATGTTGATTACGTCCTGGAAGGACTGCTTCAAATCGGCTTTGACGACGTTTTTGAGGTTTCTCGCGCGGCAGAGTTGGTTTCGGCCTACACAAGGAAATATTTAAAGGTTGACGGCGTAGCTAAGCCCGCTATAAGCTCGGCTTGTCCCGCTGTTATCCGCCTTATTGAGCTGCGCTTCCCCTTCTTAAAGGACAACATAATTCGCATGCTGCCTCCGATGGAGATTGCGGCGCATCTTGCGCGGGAAAAAGCAAAGAAGGAACATCCCGAGCTTTCGGATGAAGAAATAGGCGTGTGCTTTATTTCTCCCTGCCCCGCGAAAATGAGTTATGTTAAAAACGGATTTTCCGATTATAAAAGCAAAATTGACCTTGTAGTTCCTATGAGCGACATATACTTCCTGCTTATAAACGCTATGAAGCAGGACAGTCAGCCAAGATGTCTTTCTCATTCGGGAATGATAGGTATCGGTTGGGCCGCCACCGGCGGTGAAGCAACCGCAATATTTAACGAAAAATATCTTGCTGCAGACGGCATTGAAAACGTCATTCGCGTGCTTGACCAGATTGAAAACGGTAATATACCGCATCTTGAATTTGTCGAGCTTAACGCCTGCACAGGCGGGTGCGTAGGCGGCGCCCTTACAATACAGAACCCCTTTATTGCCAAGGCGCGACTGCAGGAGCTTAGACGTTATCTTCCGGTTTCGCAAAACTTCCCCGAAGGGGAAAAGGAAAGCTACATACCGGAATATTACTTCTTTAACGAGCTTCCGACCTACTCGCCCATTTCAAGGCTTAGCGAAAATATGGCTGAATCAATACGTATGATGGCGGATATTCAAAGCCTTAAAAAGACACTGCCCGGATTTGACTGCGGTTCCTGCGGCGCACCCACCTGCCGCGCCTTTGCTGAGGACGTAGTGAAGGGTGACGCCAAAAAGAGCGACTGCGTACTTATAATGCGCGACCGCTTTAAGGAATACCTTGAAAAATTGGGAGAGGATGAGGCACATGACGGTAAATGAGTTTTCGGCAAAGCACGGCCTTAAAGCCTTGTGCACGCCCGACGGCGAGCGCGAAATTACCGGCGGCTACGTCGGCGACCTGCTTTCGTGGGTTATGGGACGCGCAAACGCGGGTGACGCCTGGATAACCATTATGTCCAACCAAAACATTGTTGCCGTTGCATCGCTTGCCGATGTTGCCTGTATCATCCTTGCCGAGGGTGTTACCGCCGAACCTGAGGTTGTTGCCACGGCAGAAAAAAGAGGCATAAATATACTTTCAAGCGATGCCGACTCGTTCAGTCTGGCCGCTACGCTTGCAAAGGAAATAATATGAACAAGTATTATTACGACCTGCACGTCCATTCGTGCCTGTCCCCCTGCGCCGACGACGATAATACCCCCTATAATCTCGCGGGTATGGCGGCTGTTTCGGGACTTAATATAATGGCACTTACCGACCACAACACCTGCAAGAACTGTCCCGCCTTTTTTAAGGGTGCACGGCAGTACGGCATCATTCCCGTAGCGGGAATGGAGCTGACAACCGCCGAGGACATTCATCTTGTTTGCCTGTTTGAACGGTTGGAGGACGCAATGCTTTTCGACGGCGAGATAGATTCGCGCCGAATAAAAATAGAAAACCGCAAGGACATTTTCGGCAACCAGACCGTCTGCGACGAAGACGACAACCCCGCGTATGAAGAACCGTTTCTTCTCTCGAACGCGACTACCGTCTCGCTTGACGAGGCGCCCGGTCTTGTCGAAAAATACGGCGGTGTGTGCTACCCCGCACATATCGACCGCGAATCAAACGGCATTATAGCCGTGCTTGGCACCCTGCCCGAGAAACCCCACTTTAACTGTGTGGAAATTCGGGACAGTGACAAGGTAGAGGAACTCCGAGAACGGTTTTCGCTGCACTACCGCACTATTATTCTCAGCTCGGACGCACACTATTTACAGGACGTGCGCGACAAGGAAAACTACTTCTTGCTTGAGGACGAGCCGTATAGCAGCGCGCGTGTTCGGGCAGAGCTTTTTAAAATGTTGCGAGGTGAAGAATGAAAGAACTTTCACTTAACATTCTGGACATCGCCGAAAACTCGGTAAAGGCGGGCGCTTCGCTCGTAAGAATCGAGCTTTGTGAAACCGCAGAGCGACTTTCGATTTCCATATCGGACGACGGCTGCGGAATGAGCGAGGAGGTTTGCCGTCAGGTGACCGACCCGTTCTACACGACCAGAACCACCCGAAACGTTGGAATGGGAATTCCGCTTTTTAAAATGAGTGCCGAGCAGACCGGCGGCAGCTTTTCGATTGTTTCAAAGGAAAAGTCGGCCGGCGAAGGACACGGCACCAAAACACAGGCTGAATTTAATAAAAATCACATCGACTTTACTCCCCTTGGTGACGTGGTGGCATCGGTTACCACGCTGATACAGGGGCACCCCGATACCGATTTTTATTTCTGCCACGAAAAGGGTGAAAAAAAGGTAGTGCTTGACACCCGCGAAGTAAGGCAGGTCCTCGGGGACGAGGTTCCGCTTTGCGAATACGAAGTTATCAAATGGATTGAAGAGTTTTTAAAAGAACAGTACAATCTTTAAAATTTTTCAGAAAGGGTAGATATTTATGAAATCATTGGCTGAATTGCAAGCAATCAAGGACAAGATGAAGGACAAGGTTGTTCTTCGTGAGGGCGTTGACGAGCGTCGCGTTGTTGTCGGAATGGCAACCTGCGGTATCTCTGCCGGAGCCCGCCCCGTTCTTAATGCTTTTGTTGAGGGCGTAAATGCCGCTAACCTTGCAGGCAAGGTTTCGGTTACCCAGACCGGTTGTATCGGCCTTTGCCAGTACGAGCCTATCGTTGAGGTTTACGAAGCAGGCAAGGAAAAGGTAACCTATGTAAAGATGACCGCCGAAAAGGCACAGAAGGTCGTAGAAGAACATCTTAAAAACGGCAAGGTAGTATCGGAATATACTATCGCCGAGTAATAAAGTGGAGGTATTTTAAATGATTCGTACACACGTATTGATTTGCGGCGGTACCGGATGTACCTCTTCGGGAAGCGTTAGTATTCAGCAGGCTTTTGCCGAGAATATTGAAAAGTACGGCCTTTCCGAGGAAGTAAAAATCGTTCAGACCGGCTGCTTCGGTCTTTGCGCTATGGGACCGGTTGTAATCGTTCATCCGGACGGTACCTTCTACAGCCGCGTTCAGATTGAAGACATTGAAGAAATCGTTTCTGAGCACCTGCTTAAGGGACGCGTAGTTGAAAGACTTGAGTACAGAGATGAAGAAACCGCAAAAGTTGAGGGTAACGTTTCTCTTAACGACACAGCTTTCTATAAGTCTCAGACCCGTGTTGCTCTTCGCAACTGCGGTGTTATAAACCCCGAGGAAATTGACGAATACATAGCTATGGACGGTTATGCTGCTCTTGGTAAGGTTCTTACCGAAATGACACCCGAGGATGTTATTAAGTGCATTTCCGATTCCGGCCTTCGCGGACGCGGCGGCGGCGGATTCCCGACCGGACGCAAGTGGTCACTGACCGCACAGAACGCTGCTCCCCAGAAGTATGTTGTTTGTAACGCCGACGAGGGCGACCCCGGCGCATTTATGGACCGTTCGGTTCTTGAAGGCGACCCCCACTGCCTTATCGAAGCTATGACAATCTGCGGCTATGCAACAGGTGCAACAGAGGGTTATGTATATGTTCGTGCAGAGTACCCCATTGCTGT
>JAZUOJ010000062.1:0-5557 GCA_045604625.1 Acutalibacteraceae bacterium
CGACATGGCTACGATCCGACTTCCACGGTAACCGCAGACGGTTCCTTGTCTGCTCACTTTGAGCACACGATTGCTATAACCTCCGACGGACCGCAGATAATGACGGTCGCACCGTAGGGTGATAGTATGAAGATTCGTGTGGTATGTTCAAAGGCGGGACGTGACAAAGAAAAGCTTATGGCCGTTGTGGGCGAAACCGAACAGGGTATGCTGCTCTGTGACGGCAAAGAACGCCCCCTGGAAAGGCCAAAGCTAAAAAACAAAAAACACGTTACCACCACAAATTATGAGCTTGAGAAAAAGGATTTGAATTCAAACAAATCACTCAGAAAAGCGCTGTATGAAATCAGCAATCACTCCAAGGAGGAACTCATATGTCAAAAGAAGATATGATAGAGCTTGAAGGCACCGTTGTTGAGGCAATGCCAAATGCTATGTTTAAGGTAGAAATACAGGGTGGACATACAATCCTTGCCCACATCTCCGGCAAACTTCGTATGAACTTTATACGTATTCTTCCGGGCGATAAGGTAACGGTTGAGATGTCACCGTATGACTTGACTCGCGGACGCATAACTTGGCGTTCGAAATAGTCTGAAATTTAGGGAGGTAAAATCCAAATGAAAGTCAGACCTTCTGTAAAAAAGATTTGCGAAAAATGCAAGATCATTAAGCGCAAGGGAAGAGTAATGGTTATCTGTGAAAATCCCAAGCACAAGCAGCGCCAGGGTTAACCTGCGCAAAAATAAGTGGAGGTGCATTGATAAATGGCGCGTATTGCTGGTGTAGATCTTCCGAATGAGAAGAGAGTTGAAATCGGACTCACTTACATCTACGGAATTGGTCTTACAACATCAAAGAAGGTCCTCGCAGATACCGGTATCAATCCCGATACCCGCGTTAAAGATCTGACAGAGGATGATATATCTAAGCTTCGTGAGTATATCGACCACAACCTCGAGGTAGAGGGTGACCGTCGTCGCTCGGTTGCTTTTGATATCAAAAGACTTATAGAAATCGGTAGCTATCGTGGCACTCGCCACCGCAAGGGACTCCCCGTTAGAGGTCAGCGTTCGAAGACTAACGCTCGTACCCGCAAGGGCCCCAAGAAGACGATAGCAAACAAGAAGAAGTAGGCGGGAGGAAAGAATTATGGCTACAAAGGGTAAAACAACAGCAACCCGCAAGCGTCGCGAAAAGAAAAATATTGAACGTGGTGCTGCCCATATCCAGTCGACCTTCAACAATACTATCGTAACTATAACCGATACTCAGGGCGCAGCTCTTTCTTGGGCTTCTGCCGGTGAACTCGGTTTCCGCGGTTCCAGAAAGTCTACTCCTTTCGCAGCACAGAGCGCTGCTGAAACTGCAGCAAAGGCTGCTATGGAGCACGGCCTTAAGACCGTTGAAGTATATGTTAAAGGCCCCGGCGCCGGACGTGAGGCTGCTATCAGAGCGTTACAGTCCGCAGGACTCGAAGTAAGCATGATCAAAGACGTTACTCCGATTCCGCACAATGGTTGCCGTCCTCCGAAGAGAAGACGCGTATAACGAAAGTGGAGGTGTCATAAATGGCAAGATATACCGGAGCAGTATGCAGACTTTGCCGCCGTGAAGGACAGAAGCTGTTCTTAAAGGGCGAGCGCTGCTATTCTGAAAAATGTTCATTCAACGCCAGAGCTTATGCTCCCGGTCAGCACGGTCAGGGACGCAAGAAGTCCTCTGAGTACGGCGTTCAGCTCCGTGCAAAGCAGAGAGCAAGAAGATTCTATGGTGTTCAAGAGGCTCAGTTCCATCATTATTTTGAATTGGCTGAGCGTAAGCAGGGCATTACTGGTGAAAACCTGCTTAGAATTCTCGAAAGCCGTCTTGATAACGTAGTTTACAGAGTAGGCTTTGCTTCTTCACGTGCAGAAGCAAGACAGCTTGTTGGCCACGGCCACTACGAAGTAAACGGTCATCGCGTTGACATTGCGTCCTACCTTGTTAAGGCTGGCGATGTAGTTTCCATCTGCGAAAAGAGCCGCGCTAGCGAGAAGATTAAGGCCGTTGTTGAGGCTAACTCTGCAAGACCCGTTCCCCAGTGGATCGATGTAAACCGTGATGCTCTCGAGGCAAAGATAATTGCTCTCCCGAACCGCGATCAGATCGAAGCTCCTGTTGAGGAACAGCTCATCGTTGAGTTCTATTCTAAGTAATAAACATTCATATTCTCCGTTACCGCACAAACGGAGAATACATCAAATCTTCTGTGCGGAGAAATGGAGCTTTTAAATGATACAAATTGAAAAGCCCAGAATTGAATCGCTGGATTTACTGCCTGACGGCACATACGGCAAATTCGTGCTTGAACCGCTTGAGAACGGCTTTGGTACAACGATAGGTAACAGCCTTCGTCGCGTACTTCTTTCTAGCCTTCCGGGCGTTGCCGCAACCTCTATAAAGATTGACGGCGTACTGCATGAGTTTTCTACCATCCCCGGTGTAAAAGAGGATGTTACAGACATCGTTCTTAACATAAAGGGATTAACCGCAAAGCTTCACAGTGAAGAAGCAAAGACGGTATATATCGAGGCTGAGGGACCGTGCGTTGTTACCGGTGCTTCTATCAAGACCGACTCTGAGGTTGAAATTCTCAACCCCGAGCTTCACATTGCAACCGTTGGTGAGGGTGGCAAGCTCAATATGGAGATTGTCCTCGACTCCGGCCGTGGCTATGTTTCGTCTGAAAAGAATGCAGAAATGCAGAACACCATCGGTGTTATTCCGGTTGACTCCATATATACTCCTGTTGTAAAGGTTAACTATACTGTTGACAAGACCCGTGTCGGCCAGCAGATAGACTTTGACCGCCTTACACTTGAAGTATGGACAAACGGTGTAATTTCGGCCAGTGATGCTGTATCCTTGGCTGCCAAGATTTTAACCGAGCATCTTGATTTGTTCACAGATCTCTCGGGTGACGCTTTCAGCGGCGCAAAGATTATGGTTGAAAAGGGCGACAGCAGCAAGGAAAAGGTTCTCGATATGACTATTGAAGAACTCGATCTGTCAGTCAGAAGCTTCAACTGCTTGAAGCGTGCAGGAATAAACACGGTAGAGGATCTTATCGGCAAGACCGAAGAGGATATGATGAAGGTAAGAAACCTTGGCCGCAAATCACTTGAAGAGGTTATTGCAAAGCTGGATAGCTTCGGCTTCAGCCTCAGCAGTGACGACGAATAAAAGGGGTGAGTATAAATGCCGGGAACACGTAAACTCGGAAGAACCAGTGATCACAGAACCGCTATGCTTCGCGCTATGGTAACCTATCTTATCGAAAACGGCAAGATAGAGACAACCGTAACCCGCGCCAAAGAGGTTAGATCAATGGCTGAGAAATATATTACACTCGCTAAAGATAACAGTCTGAACAGCAAACGTCAGGCTATGGCGTTTATTACTAAGGAGTCGGTTGTAAACAAGCTTTACACCGAAATCGCTCCTAAGTACGCAGACCGCAACGGTGGCTATTGCCGCATTACCAAGACCGGTCCCCGCCGTGGCGATGCAGCTGAAATGGCTATCATTGAGTTAATCTAATTTCTCTTAAATTTATATTTAGTTCTCGCATCATAAGATTTAAACAATGTGTTTTAAGTCTTAATGACGATGCGGGAACTAAATTTTTTTATGCCCATTTGTTTTGAGTGAAGCCGTTTCGGTCAATACTAAACTCGGTGATAGAATGAAAAAAAGACTGACGATTATGGAAATTCGGTCTGCCGAGTGTATTTTTATATTGATGCTTATGCTGCTTACCGCCGCGCTGCGAATAATTACCGTAATGAATAACGAGGAATATAAGGAAACTGCCGCAAAACAGACATCGTATAAGTTAATAGCGTCGCGCCAGCGAGGAACGGTTTTTGATACAAATATGCGTTCGCTTACCAATAGCGAGTCAAAAATTATTGCCTGTGTCGAGCCAAGCTTTGAAGCGGTTTTGGCCGTAAAGGACTACCTTTGTGACGAAACCGAGCAGGATTTAAGGCGGAGATTATCTGCCGGCAAGCCTACACTTGCTACCCTTAGCACGCCGGTCAAGGCAGACGGAGTCAGCTGTGTTTCGGTTTCTCAAAACGTCTCCAGCAATACGCTGTCTCCCCACTTAATAGGATATGTTGACAGCTCGGGTCACGGAGTTTCAGGGCTGCAGGCAGCTTTTGATGACCTGCTTTATTCCGAAAGTTCGGTTTCGTTTTCGTATATTTCTGACGGACAGGGCAATATTGTAAACAGCTTTAACGTACAGGTCGAGAGTGACGTAGAAATAGAAAACTGCGGAGTCAAAACGACGCTGGACCGAGATATCCAAGCGGCTGTCGAGTATGCCGCCTCCGATATGAAGTCGGGCGCTGTCATAGTGGCTGAGGTAGGAACAGGAAAGATACGTGCGCTTGCCAGTTATCCAAGCTATGATCCTACCTGTGTGGGGGATTATTTAGAGGCGGAAAATTCGCCGCTTATCAACAGGGCTTTTTCGGCATATAACGTGGGCTCGGTTTTCAAACCGTGTGTCGCTGCCGCCGCGCTGGAACAGGGAACGTTTGCCCGGCTTATGTATGAATGCACGGGCAGCAAGGAAATCGAAGAAAAGGTTTTTGCCTGCCATAAGGCGGATGGACACGGTTTTGTAACCCTAAAGGGAGCTATTTCGCAGTCGTGCAACACGTTTTTCTATACCCTGGCACAAAAGGTTGGAGCAGAGTCGATTTATAATATGGCGTCTTCGCTTGGTTTTGGTCAAAGATATAACTTCTGCCAAGGGTTATATACCGAGCAGGGCAACCTGCCGTCCTATTCCGATACCGAAAAAAGTATGCAGTCGGTTGCAAACCTGTCAATCGGACAGGGCGAACTTATGCTGACACCCGTCTCGCTGCTGACGTTATACGAGGCTATTGCAAATAAGGGTGTTTATTATCGTCCGTCGCTTATAGAAGGAATAGTGAAAAACGGTGTACTAACAGAGGAATACGGCGAAAACGTCCCCACCAGGGTTATGAGTGAGGAAACCGCCAGCTTTCTAAAACAAAGTCTTTTTGAAGTAGTATTAAGCGGTACCGGAACGGCAGCAAAGCCAAAAAACTGCACCGCTGCAGGTAAAACCGCCACGGCACAGACCGGTTGGAAAATTGACGGAAATAACGTCGACCATTCGTGGTTTTGCGGTTTCTTTCCGGCAGAGCAACCGAGGTACACCGTGGTTATAATAAGCGAAAACACAAGCGGCGGCGGAACGCCCTGTGCGCCTATATTTTCGGCTATTGCTGATGCCGTTTACGCCATCAAATTGAGTTGACAAAACGGGGGCGTGGATATATACTATATTATGTATTACTGTGAACAGCGAGGCTGATAAAATGAAATGGACATCACTTAATGAGTTAAGAGAAAAATACCTCTCCTTTTTTGAATCAAAGGGACATTTAAGGCTTAAAAGCTTTCCGCTAGTGCCCGACAACGATAAGTCGCTTTTGCTTATCAATTCCGGTATGGCACCTATGAAAAAATA
>JAZUOJ010000063.1:0-12586 GCA_045604625.1 Acutalibacteraceae bacterium
TACAACCGGTGACATTTACTCTTCTGATAAGCCCGCTAAATGGGGCTTTGGCGAGGACAACGTTATCCGTTACAAGACCGGTAACGAAGCTGTTTTAGCACTTGCTTCCGGCAAGGTTACCGCCGTTATCATCGATAACGAGCCCGCAAAGGCTTACGTTGCCGCTACCGAAGGACTCAAGATTCTTGAAGGTTCCTACACCGATGAAGATTATGCTATCTGCATTGCAAAGGAAAACACCAAGCTTATGGATGCTGTAAACGCTTCTCTTGAAAAGCTTATCGAGAACGGCGAGGTTCAGAAGATAGTAGATAAGTATATCAAATAAGAGTATTTTTACTCTTGATTGGTAAAAACCTCAAACGGGTGGAAAACTGCCCGTTTGAGGTTCTTTGTGCTATTAAAGAAATAATAAATTCACTTCAAGGAGTTACAAATGAAGGAATGGTTTGCGAGCCTTTGGGGCAATATATCCCAAGGGTTTTCAGAGTGGTACGCTGATTTTGTGGCAGAGTTTACTCTGAATTTTATAAACGACAACCGCTATCAGTGGCTTATAAAAGGTTTGAAAAACACCTTGGCTATAACTTTCTTTGCGGTGCTTTTGGGTATTGTAATCGGTGTGGTAATCGCAATGGTGCGTTCAACCTATGACAAAAATGGGGCCGATATGAAAAAGCGCGGCGGAATAGGTTACGCAATACTTGCGTTTTTTAATGCTATTTGTAAGGTATACCTTACCATTATTCGCGGTACGCCTGTAGTTGTTCAGCTTTTAATAATATATTTTGTAATATTAAAGTCTTGCCGAAACGACGTGCTGGTTGCTGTAATTGCATTTGGTATAAACTCAGGTGCCTACGTTGCCGAAATATTCCGCGGGGGAATTATGTCTATCGACAACGGCCAGTTTGAAGCGGGCAGAAGTCTGGGCTTTAACTATGTCGAGACAATGATATACATAGTAATTCCGCAGATGTTCAAGATGGTGCTTCCTACGCTCTGTAACGAGTTTATTGTACTGTTAAAGGAAACATCGGTTGCAGGCTACGTGGGCGTTGTCGACCTTACAAAGGCGGGCGACCTTATCCGCGGCAGAACCTTTTCGGCTTTTATGCCGCTTATTGCCGTTGCAATTATATATCTTGCCATTGTAATGCTGTTTACCTGGCTTGTAGGAAAGCTTGAAAGGAGGCTGCGTAAGAGTGACCACTGATACTTTGATAAAGGTTGAAGACCTTTGTAAATCGTTTGGAGATAACGATGTTTTAAAGGGAATAAATATCGAAATAAAAAAAGGTGACGTGTTGGTTATAGTAGGCCCCTCCGGTTGCGGAAAGTCTACCTTTTTGCGCACCCTTAATATGCTTGAAGATCCTACCGGCGGCCATATTTACTTCGACGGTGTAGACATTACCGACAGCAAAATAAACATAAACCGTCACCGCCAGAGAATGGGAATGGTTTTCCAACAGTTTAATCTTTTCCCGCATATGACAATACTTAAAAATATGACGCTGGCACCTATGAAACTTTTGGGAATTTCAAAGGAAGATGCCGAGAAGCGTGCTATGGAACTGCTTGAGCGTGTAGGTCTTGCCGACCGCGCAGATTCATACCCGTCACAGCTTTCGGGTGGACAAAAGCAGCGTGTTGCTATAGTACGCGCCCTTGCTATGCAACCCGACGTAATGCTGTTTGACGAGCCGACAAGTGCGCTTGACCCCGAAATGGTAGGCGAGGTTTTAGAGGTTATGAAGGACCTCGCAAAAAGCGGAATGACAATGGCGGTCGTAACCCACGAAATGGGCTTCGCACGCGAGGTTGCCACAAAGGTAATATTTATAGATGAGGGCGTAATAATGGAAGAAAAACCGCCCAAGGAGTTTTTCGAATCTCCCGAATGCCCAAGACTGAAAGACTTTTTAAGTAAGGTTCTATAAAAAACAGCAGACCAAAAGGTCTGCTGTTTTTATTTATATTTTTACAAACCAAACCTCACGGTCGGTTATAAGGTTTTTGCGTTTGGATAAAAGTTCCTTACCGTCTATAAAGGCTTTGCCACCCGAAAGATTTAGAACATGCGCATTTCCCAAATAGTCGAATTTTATCTCGGCATTGGAAATTGATGAGGGTAGACAGGGGTCAATCTCTATTCCGTCAAGGGTGGGCTTTATGCCCAGCATCCATTCATATACGCCGCGCATAGCCATAGCAACGCTGCCGGTAAGGAAGCACATAAGACCTCTGTGGTTGAAACCGGGCAACTCCTGCCAGCAGTTTACAATAGCATAAGGCGGGGTAAACGCGATTTCGGTGGGATGCTTTTCCTGGTCGTACGGCATTATCCATTTAAGCACGTCGAGCAGCTCGTCACCCATTCCCGCTTCGGCAAATGCGCGCGCAAGGAAGCCTTGAGAGCCGTGGTTATAAACGTTACCGTTTTCACCAAGGCAGGGAGGTACATCACCGCTGGCAACTCTGCCCACCTTCTTGATGGGTGTCTCGCCTAGGCAGGGATAAAATAAGCGGTAACCCTTGTCACACTTAAGCCTTTTTGCGGCATCTAAAATTGCGCCAAACTTTTCGCGCTCGGCTACACCGGATGCTATGGCGTAATAGTTAGAAACGCCGTACATACGGCTTTGACCGTCGGGGTCGAGTTCGGAGAATATCCATTTTCCGTCATCGTTGAATACGCCGTTGTAGAAGCCTGCCGCATTATAGGCGTGGCGGTTTATATTCTCGCGAAGCTTTTCGGAGGCTTCTAAATATTTAGTTACATCAGCGTCGCTGTCCAGAGTTTTAAGTATGTTGCTTAAATACTTAAGTGACATAACGGTCTGTTCACTGACCGTTACAGATTCGCCTCTGCCTTCAAGTCCTGCGGCGTTTACGGCATCGAGCCAGTCGCCTCCGCGAATTTTGCAAAGTCCGTGCTCGCCAATGTTTTGCGGGTCAATATAATATTCGGTAGCCCTTATAAGATGCTCGAGTACGGTGCTTTTTTCGTCGCTGTCAAGCCATTCGGTAGTGGCGTTTAAAATATCGAAATTTTTGGTGTGTGCAAGGTATTTCCACATAAACTCCACGAAGAACGCGCCACCGTCAACGTGGGTGCGCAGGTCGTGTTTTCCGTGCTTTCCCTTTGCCGAATACTGGCGTGGGAACCAGCCATCGGTGCGCTGGCACTCCAGCATAGTCATTATTATTTCGCGCGGGTTTTCGGTGTTGGAATATAAAAGTCCGGTGTAGTCCTGTGCCGAATCGCGTGAGCCGCGCATTCCGGTAGGCCAACCGCGGTCAAGCGATGCAACCCAGTTCATTTGCAGCGGCAACCAGTAATTGACGTAGTTATCAAATTCGCTGTCGCCGGTGTTTATGCGGTTTTTATCAAACAGCGCTGAAAAGCCTGCGGATTTTTCCTGCTTTACGCCATAGAAAACATCGTCGCAAAAATATTTTTTTGCCTCTTCTTCACCGTCCAGAGTAAGCACCCCGCAAAGCTCGCGTTCCTCACCGTCTTCTAAAGTCCAGCCGTATTTTGCGGCATAAACCGGTGGGTAGCCATAGATTCTGCTGCTGTCGGTGAACCTGCACTCGGGGTTGCTTATATCACCGAATCCCTGATATTTTTCAAGGCTTACTTCCCAGCCAGCAAGCTGCTCTGTCGGCAGCAAAAAATTAGCAAGTCGGCGCTTTTCGCTGTTTGCATCTGCACTCAAAAGCTTGGTGGTGAAGGTAAGAAAATCACCCTTTTCGCAGGTGGTGTCAAGATACCATTCGTACTTATCCCAAAGTGCCATCGAAGCTTCGTTATGGTAGGGAACAAGCTGCGGCATAACCTTGAGATTTGCGGTTTTTCCGGAGTTGTTCTTTACCTTAAACCGCATAGCGATAGATGTGCCGTGTGACGGAATTATAAATTCGGTATTAAACGAAAGACCGTTATAATCAAAACAGTATGTAGCACTTTCGGGTAGGAAGGTTATTTTAAGGTTGTCGGGCTCTCCTGAAAGTGAAAGGGTATTAGGTCTGAAAAAATTTGTAATTCTGCCGTCAAAAAGGTCGGACGTTATGTTTATAAACCAAGGCGAGAATTTTGCATGCTGTTCTCTTTTGAAAAGCATAATATCGCCTGGGGGATGAGCCTGTGCATAAACGGGACCGTGCTGATCCATCTTAAGCAGGATATCGCGGTTTTCGTATATGTATTCCCACGATGCGGGAAGATTTAGGGTGTTTATCTCATATCCAGCGGTGTTTTTTATAAATTTGCCGTACATAAAAATCTCCTCTATTGATTTTTAAGGTTAATTGTAATGTAATTGACTGTGTCGTGTTGCGAATAATGTATTGAAAAATCGGAAATTTGGACTGTTACAGCCGTTTCGGCCGCCGAATCGGGTGTAATTCCCAGTTGTGCCAAGGGGTCGTTATCCTCAAGAATTACAAACCAAACGATGTTGTTGGCATCATTTGCGATTTTCGGAAAAGCCGTAATGTCCGAAGGGTAGAATTTTATGAGGTTATTATAAACTCCGCCTTTGTTATAAACAATGGTACCGCTGGCGGTAACGTCGCAGGAAAAATTTGCGCGCACGCTGTGATTGCCGGTCTCATCGGGACGGTATAAAAGCCTTGAAAGCGTGAAACCGGCGTGACTGTCGCCCGTATGTAAATTCACCGTGCCGTCCGAAAATGCAAAATCCCAGTTTTCAGCGGGTATAAATTCCAAAATCTTTGTTGCATAGCCGCTATATGTATCGACGCTTGAGAATTCGTCCTTAAGCGGGGTACACCCGCAAAGAAACAGCGCCGTTAATATAAGGCATATTATTTTTTTCAAGTGTACACCGCCTTTCGTTTATTCTACTCCCCGATAGTAAAGTCCGCGTGTGTAATCGCCGTCGGGGCGTTTGAGGGTATTATATCGGTCGATAATATCACTGCATTCCTTCTTGGTTTCCGTAGTGAATAAAAGCACCATATAGTCTACCGAAAATTCGTCCTGCCGTTCTGCCAAATAAATTGGTTTAGAGTTTAAAAGTTCCGAGTAGCCCATTCGGCAGCGCACGGGGAAACTAATGCCTTTGCGGTCGGTAAGAACGCCGTTTTTATCACACTCGGCACAGGTTCTGCCGTTCTTAAGCGGGCAGTTTCGTGTGAGCATAAGCGGCAGTCTGCCATAGGCGATTATTCCGGTAGGCAGGGGAGAGAGGATTTTGTTTATCGCGTCGGTTTTAAGCTCTGCCGAAAGTGTAACCGCGCCCGCCGCAAAAGATTCTGCACACTGCGCGCTTTGGCTGTTGAAGACGTTCATTGAATAGTGGAAAAGGGGAGTTATTTGAGCCTTGCGGCATAGCGTTACTGCGGCAATATTTCCACAAAACGCACCCAAAGCACCATATTCCTTTGCCAAATTCAGTCGGTTTAATATAAACTCCTCATTTTCTATTCCGCGTGGAATAGATATATAAACGGGTAGGTTAAGTGAAAGCGAGGTAAAGTCCGACTCAAGTGGTACTATCACGCCGCTAAGACCGCTAAGGTCGTCGGGAATTTGAGCAATGTCATAAAATTCGGCTAGCAGCTTTCTTTGTCCCTTAACGTGATCCTTGTCCCTAAACTTTGACGTTGCTTCGCAGGGTTTTCCCTTATGGCGAAGCTGGCTTAGTTTTTCCAAAGCCTCGCGTCGTAGGGCGTTTAGTGCACCCGCGCTTATAGCAAGTCCCTCGCCCAAAGATATTTTAATTTCATCGAAAACAAAGGGTGTTCCGCCGGTTTTTGAAAGCTGAGCTCTCAGATATTCTTCATCGGCGGCGCGGTTTATTGCCGCTTGTGCTTTTTCACCCGTCACGCTTGTGCGGTTCTCACCGTCAGATACGGTAAGGTATATCTCCTCGCCAACAGCGTTCATGGAAAATTCGCCTGTGATGTGTACCGACTGGCGTTCATTTCTGTAAAGCTCGTGAAGCCCCTTTATAACACCAGCTGACAGGGTTACGTCGTCCTTGGTGCGAATGCCGAACATATCGGCGCCAAGCTTTGATTTATAATATCCGTCGGTAAAACCGCTGCGTGAAAACACCTTGTAAAGCGTATCTTTAAGTTCTTCGCAGTTTTCGCCGTCGACGGTTTTTCTGCAAACGGCTGTGGCAGCCGCAACGTATTCGGGGCGTTTCATTCTGCCTTCAATTTTAAGGCTGCAAATGCCCATATCTTTAAGTTCATCAATATAATCGACAAGGCTTAAATCTTTAAGGCTTAAATCGTAGCCGTTGCCGTTTTGTGCTGAAAAAGGCAAACGGCACGGTCCGGCACAAAGACCTCGGTTTCCGCTTCTGCCACCCAGCATAGCGCTTAAATAGCACTGCCCGGACATACACATACAAAGTGCGCCGTGAACAAACACTTCAACCTCAAGGCCGAGCTTTTTTGCGCAATCGGTAAATTCTATTAACTCTCTTTTGCTCATCTCGCGTGAAGCCACCACGCGCGTAAAGCCAAGCTCCTTTAAAAACGGCAGAGCCGAGGGGCTGTGTGCCGTTAGCTGCGTTGACGCGTGAAGATTAAGCATAGGCAGGCTGTCGCTAAGCAGCCTTGCCAGTCCGATATCCTGAACAATTACAGCATCCACACCCGCCTTGTATGCTTTTTTTGCAACAAGAAAGGCGTCCGATAGCTCGCTGTCGGACAGCAACGTATTAAGGGTTAAATAAACCTTTACCCCGCGTATATGACAGTATTCGACAGAGGACGCAAAATCTGTGTCACCGAAATTATCGGCGTTGCGTCGGGCATTAAAATCCTTAAGTCCCATATAAACGGCATCGGCGCCCGAGCGCACTGCCGCCTCTAACATTTCGCGGCTGCCTACGGGGGACAAAACTTCAATACTATTGGTTTTCATTTGTTTCGCTTTCGTAATGTTTAAGTTTTCTTCTTAAAATGTCTGCCTCCAGCTTTGCGCAGGCACAGTCCTCAAGCGCGCGTTTAAGCTCGGTGCGAATTTCGTTGTTTTCGCGTGATTGCTTTTTCGCGGTGTCATAAGCTTCAAGCGCGGCAAACACAGCCACCATCGTGGTGGATAAAAAAGGACTGTTTTTTGCTATGGTATCAAGTCTGCGGTCAAGCTCTGCTGCCAGGCTTTTAACATAAAGCTCGTCATCGTCCGAATGAATGCAATACTCCATTCCTCCGACCTTGACTTTAATAGTATGCTTCAAAATAAAAACACCCCTTTATTTTTTTATAAAATTATTATATAATAAAAAATGATAATTTTAAAGTCTTTTATGGAAAAGAGTGCGATTTATGAAATATTTAGTAGTATTATGCGACGGAATGGCCGACACAAAGAGCCAAATACTTGACGGCAGCACACCTATGGAGCTGGCAAATAAGCCCTCGATAGACGCGCTTGCCAAAACGGCCGAGTGCGGACTGTGCCGTACCGTAGCTGCAGGATTGAAGCCGGGAAGTGACGTTGCTAATCTTTCCGTTATGGGTTATGACCCCGCCGTGTGCTACACGGGACGTTCACCGCTTGAGGCCGCCAGTATAGGTGTAGACCTTAAGGATACCGACGTTGCCCTGCGCTGTAATCTTGTTACCCTGTCGGACGAGGAAAACTACGCGGATAAAACAATGGTCGACTACTGTGCCGACGATATAAGCACGGCAGAGGCTGAGGAGATAATAAAGACCGTAAAACAGGTATTTGACAGCGAACGCTATACATTTTATAGCGGTGTCAGCTACCGTCATTGTCTTGTTGTTGACGGTGGTACGACAGAGCTCGGCACTATGACTCCGCCCCACGATATTTCGGGTAGGGTAATAGGCGAGTATTTAAGTGATGCTCCCGCCGCCGCAGAGCTGGTTGACCTTATGAAAAAGAGCTACGATATACTTAAAGACCACGAAATAAACAAAAAGCGCATAGCGATGGGAAAACGCCCTGCAAACTCTATTTGGCTTTGGGGAGAGGGAAAACGCCCACAACTTCAAAACTTCCGTGAAAAGAACGGTGTTTCGGGTGCTGTTGTTTCGGCTGTTGACCTGCTTAAGGGCATTGGTATCTGTGCCGGAATGGCAACGCCTGAGGTAGAGGGTGCAACCGGTTACATAGACACGAACTTTGAGGGAAAAACCGCCGCAGCAAAGGCACTGTTTGATGATGGGTATGACCTTGTTTATGTTCATCTTGAGGCACCTGATGAATGCGGACATCGCGGCGAAGCACAGAACAAGATAAAGGCAATCGAACTTATTGACAGTCTTGTTGTAACCCCGCTTGTTGAATATTTAAAGGCTTCGGGTGACGATTACCGTATACTTATAATGCCCGACCATCCCACTCCTTTAGATATTAAAACCCACTCGTCAGAGCCGGTGCCGTTCTTAATATACGATTCTAAAAATGCCCTTTGCGGCGCCGACAAATTCACAGAGCAAACCGCCTCCGCAACGGGAGTGTTTATAGAACACGGCCCCGATGTAATGGCAAAGCTTTTAAACAAATAAAAAAATTCCCGAAGTATATCTTCGGGAATTTTTTATTCTTGCGGTTTGGTTTCGCTCGCCGCTTCGCCCTTTATTTTGGCTGCGTCGGCCTTGCGCGAAATGTGCGAGGTATCAAGCGGAATTATCTTATTAAACACGCAGGTGTGTTTGGGGGTTACAATTCTGTCCTCGTGCATGCTGCCGAAGTACCAGTGCCTGAATTTGCAGTTTCGGTCAATCTCTTCCAGATAACCGTTCAGCTTGTTTACCTGGTCTACACGTCCCTGACGCATAAGCATAGCGCTTTTTACTAGTGACGGCGGTTCGTGTGTCAGAATATAGTCAACGTACAGTCCCTCTTCGTCCAGCGCCTCTGCACCGGCTGCAAATTCCTGCGGTGAGGGGAGCTCATCCTTCCACCAACTCTTATCCTTGCGTATTTCAATGTCGCCGCTTTCTCCGCCACCCATTGTAAACACGCGGCATCCGTCAAGGTCGAATACCTGGCCGCGCATAAGGTGGTAGAGGTTATCACCTATGCGGTGAACAAGACCGCCCTTCCAGCGGGTAACGCGGTAGGAGTTTATCATATCAAAATTTTCGTGTGTGCCGTCCAAAAAGGCAATGGTGAACTTGCGGCTGGATAAAAACTTAATAGCCTGTTTTTCGCGTGCAGAGCCGTCCCACAAAAAACCGAAATCACCCAGTACTATAAGGGTGTCACCGGGTTTAAGCTTGTACCATTCTTTGTCGTATATGCGCGATTCGTCACCGTGCATGTCACCGGTAAGATAATACATATCTGCCTCCAATTTCTTAAAAATATCTAATATTTTAAAAAATGACTTTTATTTTATAGTCTTTTCAGTTATACTTAATACAGTATAACATACTTTAAGGAAGATTACTATGAAAAAAAGTCTTTTGTCCATATTTTTAATATTTATACTTATGTTTTCGGTGCTTTCTTTGCCCGCTTCAGCGTACAAATTATCGGGCTTTGAAGTTCGGGCAGAGGGTGTAATGCTTGTAAGCATTGACACAGGGGATATTCTTTACTCTAAAAATACCGATAAACGTTTTTACCCCGCATCGCTCACAAAAATTATGACGGCGCTGATACTGCTCGAAAACACGCCCGATCTTGACGGCGAAATTCTGACGGTAAGCTATAACGCCATTCACGCGCTGGACGGTACAGGCTCGTCTATGGGTGGACTTATGGAGGGTGAACAGATAACCGCGCGTCAGGCGCTTTACTATCTCCTTATGCGTTCGGCCAACGAATGTGCAAACGTAATAGCAGAACACTATGCCGGAACAATATACGACTTTGTCGGCAAAATGAACCTAAGAGCGCAGGAGCTTTCAATGACCGGCACGCATTTTGTAAATGCCCACGGCCTTCACGACAGCGAACACTATACCACGGTACAGGACCTTTATATTTTAATGAAAGAGGTAATGAAATACCCCGAGTTTATGGAGGTTACCTCGGCAACACGCTTCCAAATGCCCGCAACCAATAAGCAGGCGGCGAGAACCATTTCAACAACCGTATTTTTGCAGGACAAGCATAACGTCGGCTCGCCCAAATACTACTATCCTTATGCCGCAGGTGTAAAAACCGGTTATACCGACGAAGCGGGCCGTTGCCTTATAAGTACGGCTTCAAAGGGCGGATATAACTATCTTTGTATCTTAATGAACAGTACCGTTTATAATGAATCGGGCGCGATGGTAAGGTACGAGTTTGAGGATAGTCAACAGCTATACGACTGGGCGTTCGATAATTTCGAATACAAGACGGTCGTTGACCAGAGTTCTCCCGTGGCCGAGGCAAAGGTCGAGCTTTGCTGGGAAAGCGACCACGTATCTCTCCTGCTTGAGGGCGGCCTTTCGGCAATACTTCCCAAAGAAGCCGATTCCTCTACGGTCCAGATAAAGCCCACGGTGTATAAGGATTCGTTCGATGCGCCCATAAAAAAAGGCGAGGTTCTGGGTACCGCAGAAATCGTTTATGCGGGCGAGTCGCTCGGAACGATAAACCTGGTGGCAAGCGAAACGCTTGAGGCGAATTTCTTCCTGCGTATAGGCAGATATTTAAAACAGGCGTTTACGTCTACGGTGTTTAAACTGCTTGTAGCGTCGGCCGTTATAGCAATACTTGTGTTTATTTTAATAGTAGTGCTAATGAACCGAAAACGCCGCCGTCGCCGCCGCAGATATTACCATAATACAAGACGAAGATAAAAAAAGGCCGTGCTTTAAGCACGGCCTTTTAATTATACCTTTTCGTATGCTTTTACTATCTCTCCAATTATCATATTGTGACGGTCGTCGGCAGGATACAAATCTTTGCAGTCGCCCAGCATAAATCCGTCCGACGCTAACTGGTTTTGGTAACGTTTCTTGCAAACAAGCACGAGGCGTGCCTCATCAAAATAAACCGTGCCGTCCGAGAAAACAGGAGTGAGACCGGTAAGGGCGGTTTTATCAACGTCCCTGCCCGATTGTCTGCCGCAAACGGTGTGGATATCCTTGCGGTCGCCGTAGAAAGAAAGCGTAAACAAATCGCTTTCCTCGACAAATTTCATAGTATAGCGTTGGGGACGGATGGCGGCAATAACACAGTCCTTGTTCCACATTTCGCCCACAAAGCCCCAACTGGCGGTCATCATATTATATCCGTTTTTGTCTCCGGCAGATATGAGCATCCATTCATCCGAAATCATTTGTATAAAGTTTCCGCCTATATCCTTAGGATTTATTTCCTTAAACATAACATTACCTCCAAAATTTATATATTTAATTATATTACCTGCAAAGCAAAAAATCTACTATAAAAAAGAGCAGACAAAAGTCTGCTCTTTTAATTTTACTTATCTCTTGCGGTTGCGGAAGCCCTGACGGTTGCCGCGGGGCTTTCTGTCCTCTGCGGGTTCGCCGTCATCTTCGGGTACCATACCCATCTTTTCGATAAGAGCATCACGGCGGGAGAGGTTAAGTCTGCCCTGGTCGTCGATCTCAACAACCTTTACGATAACCTCGTCACCAACGTTTACAACGTCCTCAACCTTTTCAACGCGCTTAACGTCGAGCTTGCTTACGTGAACAAGACCTTCCTTGCCGGGAGCAATTTCAACAAATGCGCCGAAGTTCATAAGACGGGTTACCTTACCCTTGTAGAAGGCACCGATTTCGGGATCGTTTGCGATGGTTTCGATTATCATTATAGCCTGGCTTGCCTTTTCGATATCAAGACCGGAAACGTAAACCTGACCGTCTTCCTCAATGTTAATAGTACATTCGCACTGCTCTTGGATGGACTGAATAACCTTGCCCTGCTTACCAATAACGTCACCGATCTTTGCGGGATCAATCTTGGTGGTGAGCATCTTGGGTGCGTAGGGAGAAAGCTCAGCTCTCGGCTCGCCGATTACGGGAAGCATTACGTTATCGAGAATGTGCATACGAGCCTTGTTGGTCTTCGCGAATGCTTCCTTTATGATTTCGGGGGTAAGACCGTGTACCTTTAGGTCCATCTGGATAGCGGTGATACCCTTGTGAGTACCTGCTACCTTAAAGTCCATATCGCCGTAGAAGTCTTCAAGACCTTGAATGTCAACCATAGTCATAAAGTCGCCGTAAACGCCTTCGTCACCTGTGATAAGACCGCAAGAAATACCCGCTACAGGAGCCTTAATCGGAACTCCTGCTGCCATAAGAGCGAGTGTAGAACCACAAATAGAGCCCTGTGAAGTAGAACCGTTAGAGGAAAGAACTTCGGATACAACACGGATAGCATAGGGGAATGCCTCAACAGAGGGGATTACGGGAACAAGTGCCTTTTCAGCCAAAGCACCGTGACCGATTTCACGACGGCCGGGGCCGCGTGAGGGCTTGGTTTCACCAACAGAGTATGAAGGGAAGTTGTAGTGGTGGATATATCTTTTAGAAACTTCTTCGTCAAGACCGTCAAGCTTTTGTGCTTCGCTAACGGGTGCTAAAGTTGCGATGGAGAGAACCTGAGTTTGACCACGGGTAAACATACCGCTGCCGTGAACACGGGGGAGAA
>JAZUOJ010000064.1:0-3212 GCA_045604625.1 Acutalibacteraceae bacterium
GCCTGCTCACGGGCGGAACCGTCACCCGGCTTGTTTGCAAATACTACCGAAGCTATAGTGGTATCGGCAAGTACTGTTTCGGGGAAGCCTGCAGCCGCAACGGCGCGTTTCGAAGCGTCACTCGGTGCGCCCTCGGCACGATGCTGTTCCTCGAGACGTATGCGAGCCGTGCGTGCAACATAATCGGGGTCGCGACGGGAAAGCGCAAACGAAGCAAGCTTTAAGGGGTTAGAACGGTACGACGAGGTTTCGCCCGAAGGGATAAGCTCGTCGGTTGTGGTAACGGGGTCGTGAATTACGCTGGCCAGGGTTAAAAGCAGATTTTCTTTAAGTGCGGGGATTTTGGGCCATTCGGTAATGTTGGGTCCAAAGCGAAGTTCTGCGGATGTATCGGCTTTTCCAAAACCAAAATAAACACGCTTGCTGTAGGGCGTAACGTCGAAAGAAACACCTTTATCCTCCGGCATAACGTAATCTATATCTGTTGCGGGGGTTAAAACACCGCCATTACGTGCGGTTGCCGCAATACTGCGCGCATCCATAAGCATAACAGCCGAAAGCTGGCCGTCGCCCGGACGCGAGCCTTCGCGGTTGGGGAAATTACGCGTTGTATGACGAATTGAAAGACCGTTGTTTGACGGAACGTCGCCGGCACCGAAGCAGGGACCGCAGAAGCAGGGCTTAAATAGCGCACCGCTTTCCATAAGGCTTTGCTGAATGCCGTCATTTATAAGACGCAGGTTAACCGGTACCGACGGCGGATATACAGAAAGTGAGAAATATCCGTTGCCGACGGAGTGGTCCTTTAGTATAGCAGCCGCTTCGGCGATGTTGTCGTACATACCGCCGGCGCAACCCGCTATAACGCCCTGGTCTATAAGTATTTTTCCGTCCTTTACCTTATCGGTTAGCTGCAGGTGAACCTTGCCGCCAAACTGTTCCTCGGCGCGGAGTTCAGCCTCACGCAGTAGGTCGGCACCGCCGGCTATCAGCTCACGTACTGTGTACGCCTCCGACGGGTGGAACGGCAGCGCAGCCATACACTCTACCGAGCCTAAATCAATTTCAATAACGCTGTCGTAGTAAGCTCCCTCTTCGGGGGACAGCTTTTTATATTCGTCAGGTCTGCCGTGTGCAGCAAGGTACTCTTCAACCTTGCCGTCGGTAGTCCAGATAGACGAAAGACATGCCGTTTCGGTAGTCATAACGTCAATACCGATACGGAAATCCATAGGCAAGCTTTCAACACCGGGGCCTGCAAACTCAAGCACCTTGTTTTTTACAAATCCGTTTTTGTATGTAGCACCGCACAGTGCAATAGCAACGTCGTGCGGACCGACACCGCGATTGGGTTTACCGGTCAGATAAACCAGCACAACCTCGGGCGATGCGACGTCGTAGGTGTTGGAAAGCAACTGCTTTACGATTTCGGGGCCGCCCTCGCCTATTCCCATAGTACCGAGTGCACCGTAACGGGTGTGGCTGTCGGAGCCTAATATCATCTTTCCGCAGCCTGACATCATCTCGCGGGCGTACTGGTGAAGTACCGCCTGATTCGCGGGGACATAAATACCACCGTATTTTTTAGCGGCAGAAAGACCGAAAACGTGGTCGTCCTCGTTTATGGTTCCGCCGACAGCACAAAGGCTGTTGTGGCAGTTTGTCATTACGTAGGGCACGGGGAATTCCCTAAGTCCGCTTCCCTTTGCAGTCTGTATAATTCCGACGTAGGTTATATCGTGCGATATAAGGCTGTCGAACTTAATGCGCATAATAGAATCATCGTCCGATTTATTGTGCGCGTTCATAACTGTATATGCCATTGTCTTGTTGCGTGCAGATAAAGTCTTTTTGCTTTCATCTGCAGGTACGGGACGGCCGTTTTGCCAAATATGACCGCCATTTTTAAGAGTTATCATAACATCCCTCTTCTTTTTAAAATTAGTCTACAGATTACTATACCACATTTTTTCGTTGAGTTAAAGCATTTTTATAAAAAGAGCAAATTTTTTTCTTTTTGCGGTATTCCTTACGCCTATAATATATATGTAAATACGCCAAAAGCATATTTTGCTTGATATTAGGCGCTAATTCGTGTATAATATTACATTATTTTTAAGCAGGTGAAACAATTGAGCAATTTAAATCTTACACCCGAACAGGAAAGCCGTGAAATTTTAGAGCTTGGCCGCGACATTCAGGCGGTATATACCGTGCCGCAGACCGGTGCAGCAAAGCGCGGTCTTCGTAACGACGACGGCACCGGTGTGCTGCTTGGCGTTACCGGTATCGGAAGTGTTCAGGGATATTATATGGAAGACGGCGAACGCGTTCCTACAGAAGGACAGCTTTATTATCGCGGTATAAGTGTACTTGATATTATAAAAAACCACCGCGATACTAACACCTTCGGTTATGAGGAGGTTGCTTATCTTTTACTCTTCGGAAAACTTCCCACAAAGACAGAGTTTGAACAGTTTAATGCTATTCTTTCGCGCAACCGCGCACTGCCCGACGGATTTACCGAGGATGTTTTGCTGCGCGCACCGTCGAGAAACATTATGAACCAGCTCTCGCGCGGAATTGAAGCGCTTTATTCCTACGACCAGATAGATGACGACACCTCACCCGAAAACCTGCTTCGCCAGTCTATTGAGCTTATCGCACGTTTCCCCTCCATCGTTGCAAACGCATATGCGGTTAAGCGCCACCGTTTTTACGGAAAATCGCTTTACATACACAACCCGAAACCGGGACTATCGCTGTCTGAAAACTTCCTTAGAATGGTTCGTCCCGACAAGACCTACACCGATGAGGAAGCAAAGCTGCTTGATATAATGCTTATTCTTCACGCTGAACACGGCGGCGGTAATAACTCGGCTTTTGTCTGCCGTGCCGTTTCTTCAAGCGGAACCGACACCTATAGTGCCGTTGCCGCTGCGGTAAATTCGCTAAAGGGACCGCTACACGGCGGTGCTAACGCGAAGGTTATGGAAATGATAGACTATATTAAACGCGAGCTGCCCGACTATAAGGATAAGGACAAACTGCGCGATTATCTAAATCAACTGCTTGACGGCACCGCAGGTGACCGTTCGGGCAAAATTTACGGACTCGGACACGCGGTTTACACCATATCCGACCCGCGCGCAATATCGATTCGCGCAAGTGCACGCTCGTTGGCAGAAAAGTATAAGTCGGAGGCCAAGCGG
>JAZUOJ010000065.1:0-30311 GCA_045604625.1 Acutalibacteraceae bacterium
CCAACAGACCGGACACGTGTCCTTGGCAGACGATTCGGGACTTTGCGTAGACGCGCTCGGCGGTGCACCGGGAATTTATTCTGCCCGTTATAGCGGGGTTCACGGTGACGATAAAGAAAACAACCGCAAGCTGCTTCGTGAGCTTGAGGGTGTGCCGTTCGAAAAACGTACCGCGCGCTTTGTTTCGGCGGTTGCCTGTGTTTTCCCCGACGGACGTAAATTTACCGTTACCGGCAAATGTGAGGGAAATATAGATTTTGAAGAACACGGCGAAAACGGTTTTGGATACGACCCGCTTTTCGTAGGCGAAATAGGAAATTTCGGCTTGGCGACGGCAGCACAAAAAGATTCTGTCAGCCACCGTGGAAAAGCACTTTGCTTACTTCGCGAAGAATTAAAAAAATATATTTAAGGGGTATAAAATGTTAACCAGTAAACAACGTGCACAGCTTCGTGCACTCGCAAATAGCTTTGAAACAATTTTACAGGTTGGAAAAATGGGAATAAACGAGCAGCTTATAAAGCAGGTGGACGATGCACTCGAAGCACGCGAACTCATAAAGCTACGCGTGCTTGAAACCTCGCCCCAAAGCGTGCGTGAGGTTGCAGATACCGTTGCAGAGCGTACAAATTCCGATGTCGTTCAGGTAATCGGT
This sequence comes from Acutalibacteraceae bacterium, assembly GCA_045604625.1. Classification (GTDB taxonomy): domain Bacteria; phylum Bacillota; class Clostridia; order Oscillospirales; family Acutalibacteraceae; genus SIG589. The sequence continues at coordinate 657 of JAZUOJ010000065.1, forward strand.
TCGCGCTTTATACTTTACCGTGAAAGCCGCGAGCATAAAACTATAGTGCTTGTAAAGGCAAAGAAAAATGGATAAGTGTATTGCGGTTTTCGGTGGCACGTTTAACCCGATTCATAATGGACACGTCGAAATTGCACAGTCTGTAGCGGCGCTTCCGTCGGTAGTGAAGCTACTTATAATTCCAACCTTTAAACCGCCGCACAAAAACATAGGTTTTTTAGCATCGGGTGAGGACAGAATAAATATGTGCAAAATCGCACTCTCGCATATTGAAAAGGCGGAAGTGTCGGATATTGAGCTTGCACGCGGCGGCAGTAGTTATACGTATGATACACTCTGCGAGTTGAAAGAAAAATATAGCGAAAAAGTTGCACTTTGCGTCGGCGGTGATATGATAACCACTTTTCATAAGTGGTACCGTGCAGAAGATATTTTAAAAATGGCACGCATTATAGCATACCGTCGTTCGGGTATCGATAACACGCAGTTTGACGAGTCGGTATTAATGCTTAGGCAAATGGGCGGAGAAGTTACGGTAATTGATGCGGAAATATCAGACATTTCTTCCAGTATGGTTCGCGAGGGTAATTACGCTCTTGTGCCCGAAAAGGTGCTTGAATATATAAAAGAGAACGGTCTTTACGGTGAAAAGTAATGGAAATAAACGAATATAAGCAATTGCTTAAAAACCGTCTGACGCCCAAAAGGTACGAACACTCACTTTGTGTTGCCGACGAGGCGCTGCGGCTTGCGAATAAATACGGCGCCGACCCCGATAAATGTTATCTTGCGGGACTGCTGCACGATATAACTAAAAATGCCCCTAAAGAAGAGCACTTGAAATTGTTTTCGGGTTTTGGTATAATTCTGTCATCTGTTGAGTCATCGGCTCAAAAGCTTTGGCATGCAATGTCGGGCGCGCTTTATGTAGAGCACGTTTTGAACATAGATGACGACGAGCTGATATCGGCTATAAGATATCACACAACGGCACGCGCAGGTATGACCTTAACCGATAAGGTTTTATACCTTGCCGACTTCACGTCTGCCGACCGTGATTATGAGGACGTCGATGTTATGCGCCGTCTGGTCGATAAGGATTTAGGCGAAGCGCTTAAATATGCGCTTTCATATTCTATTGTTGATTTAATAAACCAGGGCAAGCCCATCCATCCGGATACGGTTTGTGCCTATAACGAAATATGTCTTTGAAAAGAGGAAGCGGTTTGGAAGCATTTGAAATTCTAAAGGTTGCGGCAAACGCCGTAAACGACAAAAAAGCAAAAGACCTTTTTGCGGTCGAGGTAGGGGAGATTACCGCGCTGGCAGAGTATCTGCTTATTGCAACGGCAAATTCTTCGCCCCACGTTCGCGCCCTTGCGGAAGAGGTTGAAGATAAACTTGCAGAGCAGGGTGTCGAGCCACACCACATTGAGGGACGTGCAACGGGCTGGATACTTCTCGACTATGATGAGGTAATAGTTCACGTTTTCAGCAAAGAAGCACGCGAATTTTACGGACTTGACCGTATTTGGAGCGACGGAAACGTTATAAATCTTTCGGAAATTCTCACCAACGAGCAGGAGGACTAGTAAATGTATTACAATTTTAAAGAAATCGAGCAAAAATGGCAAAAGTACTGGTATGATAACAATACATTTGCGGCAAAGGACGATTTTACTCTGCCTAAATTCTACGCACTCGTAGAGTTTCCGTATCCTTCCGGACAGGGACTTCACGTAGGCCATCCGCGTTCTTATACAGCGCTTGATATTGTAAGCCGTAAGCGCAGACTTGAAGGTTATAACGTGCTTTATCCTATGGGCTGGGATGCTTTTGGTCTTCCTACCGAAAACTTTGCTATAAAGAATCATATCCACCCCGAAATAGTAACCGAAAACAACGTAAAACACTTTAAAGAACAGCTTCAGTCGCTTGGTTTCTCCTTTGACTGGAGTCGCGAAATAAACACCACTGACCCCGAATATTATAAGTGGACACAGTGGATATTCCTCCAGCTCTTTAAAAAGGGACTGGCATACAAAAAAGAGATGGCAGTTAACTGGTGTACTTCGTGTAAGTGCGTTCTCGCAAACGAGGAGGTTGTTAACGGTGTTTGTGAGCGTTGCGGAAACGAGGTTGTTCACAAGGTTAAAAGCCAGTGGATGCTTAAAATTACCGACTACGCCGAAAAGCTTATAGAAGGCCTTGACGACGTTGATTTTATTGAGCGCGTAAAGACTCAGCAAAGGAACTGGATAGGTCGTTCTGAGGGAACACAGATAAAGTTTAAAACCACACTCGGTGACGAGTTTGAGGTATTTTCAACCCGCGCAGACACACTGTTCGGTGTTACATATATGGTTATTTCTCCCGAGCATCCTATTTTGGAAAAATGGGCAGAAAAAATTGATAACATTCAGGAGGTTCGCGCCTACCAGCAGGAGGCTGCGCGCAAGTCTGACTTTGAGCGTACCGAGCTTGCGAAGGATAAGACCGGTGTGCGTCTTAGCGGTGTGTGTGCAATCAACCCTGCCACAGAGGAAGAAATTCCGATATTTGTTTCGGACTATGTTCTTATCTCTTATGGTACCGGCTGCGTAATGGGTGTTCCCGGCCACGACTCGCGCGACTGGGCATTTGCAAAGGCTTTCGGCGTCCCGATTATCGAGGTTGTTGCCGGCGGTGACGTAGAAAAAGAGGCATATACCGACTGTGATACCGGTGTAATGGTTAATTCCGGTTTCCTTAACGGTATGTCTGTTGACGAGGCTAAAAAAGCAATTGCCGACTGGCTTGTCGAGCGCGGTTTGGGTAGCAAGACCGTTAACTATAAACTTCGCGACTGGGTATTCTCACGCCAGAGATATTGGGGTGAACCTATTCCGATAGTACACTGTGAAAAGTGCGGATACGTTCCGGTGCCCGAGAACGAGCTTCCGCTTCTGCTTCCCACCGTTGATTCGTATGAACCGACCGATAACGGTGAATCTCCGCTTGCAAAGATGACCGAGTGGGTTGAAACCACCTGTCCTCATTGCGGAGGAAAAGCGTATCGCGAAACCGATACAATGCCCCAGTGGGCAGGTTCTTCCTGGTATTTCCTGCGTTATTGCGACCCGCATAATAAGAATGCCCTCGCATCCAAGGAGGCACTTGAGTATTGGGGACCGGTTGACTGGTACAACGGCGGTATGGAGCACACAACACTCCATCTGCTTTACAGCCGCTTCTGGCATCACTTCCTGTATGATATCGGCATCGTTCCCACAAGTGAGCCTTACGCTAAGCGTACAAGCCACGGAATGATACTGGGCGAAAACGGTGAAAAGATGTCGAAGTCGCGTGGCAACGTTGTAAACCCCGACGATATTGTTAATCAGTACGGTGCAGATACAATGCGCCTTTACGAGATGTTTATAGGCGACTTTGAAAAGGCCGCACCCTGGAGCTCGACCTCAATAAAAGGATGCCGCCGCTTCCTTGACCGTGTTTGGGCCCTTAATGAAATGGTGACCGATGGTGACGGTTATAGTGAAGAACTTGAAACGGCATTCCACCGCACAATTCAGAAGGTAACCGAGGATATCGAAGGACTTAAGATGAACACCGCTATTGCGGCCTTAATGTCGTTGCTTAATGATATTTATTCTAAAAAGTCTGTCACTCGCGGAGAATTGCGCACGTTTATTATGCTGCTCAATCCCTTTGCACCGCATATAACCGAAGAAATGTGGGTAATGCACGACTTCGGCGGTATGCTTAATGAAGCAAAATGGCCCGAGTTTGACGAGGCGAAGTGCGCTGTTTCTACATTAGAAATCGTTGCACAGGTAAACGGTAAGATAAAGGCAAAGCTTAACGTTCCTGCCGAAATTACCGCACCCGACGCTATTGCCCTTGCAAAGGCCGACGAAAAGGTTTGCGAGGCGATAAGCGGCAAGACGGTTGTAAAGGAACTTTACGTTCCCGGAAAGCTCGTTAACATAGTTGTTAAATAATGTCTTGACATATTTGTAAGCTTTTAGTATAATGTTTGTTGTTAACCCCTGCTTATTACGCGGAGGGAGGGAATGTGATGAGTCAGGTACGAGTAAAAGAAAATGAGTCGCTTGATAACGCACTCAGACGCTTTAAGAGACAGACCGCTAAAGACGGAGTAATTCAGGAAGTTCGTAAAAGAGAACACTATGAGAAGCCTTCTGTAAAGCGTAAAAAGAAGTCGGAAGCCGCCCGCAAGCGCAAGTTCCGATAAATTACTTATTGCATAAAAAGCGGTTGCACTTTTGGCGACCGCTTTTTTGTCTGCTGTAGAGAGGTAGTTTTTTATGATTTTTAAACCACACATAAAACGCGAACGCATAGCCGATATAACCTTGGAAGACGTTAAAGGTTTAGGCGTATCGGCGTTGCTGCTCGACGTTGATAATACAATGTCTACCCACCACGGAATGCAGCTTACCGATGGTTTGCTCGAGTGGCTCCGGCTTATGCAGCAAAACGGCATAAAGCTTATCGTTGTGTCAAACTCTAAACGTGCGAGGGTAGAACCTTTCGCGAAAAAAATAAATCTGCCGTTTATTTCGCTGGCGTTAAAACCGCTTCCGTTCGGTTACTTTCGAGGTGCCCGCGCGGTAGGCGAGAAGAGAAGAAATGTTGCCATAGTGGGTGACCAGCTTTTTACAGATATGTTGGGCGGATTCCTGTCGGGAACTAAAAAAATCCTGCTCACGCCCATCCTGCCTGAGGATAAACCCAGTTTTATTATCAGACGCAAACTGGAAAAAATAATTATGAAACGCTATAAATTTTAAGAGGTGAGTGTATGTCGGCAAAATTCGGTCCTGCCGGAAATTCCGAAAGTTTCTTTAAAATGGGCTATAAAGGCAGCCTCCAGGTGCCCGAGTATGTAGAGAAGATGGGACTTGACGCCTTTGAATACCAGTGCGGCCGAGGTGTTAATATCGGTCTTGAAAAAGCGACCGAGCTTGGTAGGTTAGCTTCCGAAAGAAAGATAGCCCTATCACTTCACGCACCGTATTATATCTCAATGTCGTCGGTTGAAGAAGAAAAACGGCTTAACTCGATTAACTATATTTTAAGCAGTGCACGCGCCGTAAAGGCGATGGGTGGAAGCCGAATTATTGTGCACACGGGTTCGTGCGGCAAAATCAGCCGCGAGGAGGCGTTAACCCTTGCCTGCGATACTATGCGGCTCGCACTCGACGCGCTTGATAACGAGAATTTGGGTGACGTCCATATCTGCCCCGAAACAATGGGTAAGATGAATCAACTCGGAACCCTTGACGAGGTTTTGGCACTTTGTGAGCTGGACGAGCGTTTAATACCCTGTATAGACTTTGGACACTTAAACGCAAGAACTCTGGGCGGACTTAAAACAGAGGCCGACTTTTTAGAGGTTTTTTATAGCATTGAAAACCGTCTTGGAATTGATAGACTTAAGGTTTTCCACTCGCATTTCTCGAAAATCGAATATACTGTGGGTGGTGAAAAACGCCACCTGACGTTTGAGGATTGTCAGTACGGTCCGGATTTTGAGCCGGTAATGGAACTTATAGCCCGAAAAAATTGCTCACCGACCATCATTTGCGAATCCGACGGCACACAGGCAGAGGATGCGCGAAAAATGAAAGATTATTATACTTCGCTTGTAAAATAATGGCATCAAGTGTGCGCAAACGCTTGACAAAACGATTAAAAGACCTTATAATTTTTAGGGTTAATATTTAACTTTATATTATTTATGTTTTTTGGAGGAATTTTAAAATGGTAAGTGCTGGTGATTTCAGAAACGGTGTAACATTCGAAATGGACGGTAACGTTTATCAGATTATCGAATTTCAGCATGTAAAGCCCGGTAAAGGTGCTGCTTTTGTCCGCGCAAAGATTAGAAATGTTATTGCCGGTTCGGTTGTTGAACGCACCTTCAACCCTAACGATAAATATCCCACCGCATTCGTTGAGAGAAAGGAAATGGAGTTCTCCTACAGCGACGGCGACCTTTATTACTTTATGGATCCCGAAAGCTACGAGCTTGTACCTGTAAACAAGTCTGAGCTTGGCGACGCTTTCAAGTTTGTAAAGGAAAATATGGTTTGCAAAATCTTGTCCTACAAGGGTAATGTTTTCGGCGTTGAGCCTCCCACATTTGTAGAGCTTCAGATTGCCCAGACCGACCCTGGTTTTGCAGGAAACACTGCTACCAACGCAACTAAGCCTGCTACCCTTGAAACAGGTGCAGAAATTCGCGTTCCGCTTTTCATCAATGAAGGAGATATGATTCGTATCGATACCCGCACAGGCGAGTATATGGAACGTGCATAATTGGCAAAAAGTTGTTTAACATAACCAGTGAAGGAGTGTAGTATTATGACAATTTCCGAAAAGGTATCTTACATTAAAGGTCTCGCTGACGGACTCGGCCTTGACGAGTCTAACAAGCAGGATAAAATTTTAAAGGCTATCATCGACGTTTTAGATGATATCGCTCTCACCACCGAAGATTTAGAAGACGGTTGTGCAGAACTTGCAGAGCAGATCGATGCTGTTGACGAGGATCTCGCCGCTGTTGAAGACATCATCTACGAGGATGATTGCTGTGACTGTGACGACTGCTGCGACTGTGATGACGAGCTTTATGAGGTTGAGTGCCCCAACTGCCACGACATCATCTGTGTTGACGAGGATATGCTTTGCGAAAAGAGCATTGACTGTCCCAATTGCGGCACAAATCTTGAGTTTGATCTTGAATGTGACTGCGACTGCTGCGACGGCGACTGCGACTGCGAATAAAACTTAAAACCTAAAATGCCGCGCTTTGCTTTTGTAAAGGGCGGCTTTTTTCTTGGGGGAAATATGGAACTGACAGAGACAATTTTACAGTATGATACGTGTGCCGAAAACGGCGGTGACGTTTCGGTTATTGTTGTTGCTGCGGGAAATTCCAGCCGAATGGGAGGCACGTCTAAGCAACTGCTTTCAATTGGTGGAATACCCGTTTTAGCGCGCACGTTGCTCACATTCGAACGTACAAAATGCGTAAAAAATATAGTTATTGTCGCCCGCGAGTGTGATATACTTCCTTTCCAGTTACTGGTGGATAAATATATGATAGGCAAGGTTACGGATATCGTCTGCGGCGGCAGCTGCCGTGAGGAATCTGTAAAAAACGGTATACTGTCTTTATCACCCGATACAGAGTATGTGCTTATCCACGATGGCGCCCGCCCCTTCGTAACGCCTGAGATTATAACAAAGGTTGCCGATGCCACCAAAGCCCACGGTGCCGCTGCTTGCGGTGTTGCCGTAAAGGATACTCTAAAGTTGGTAAAGGACGGCAAGATTGAAAAGACAATTGACCGTTCGACGGTTTTCTCTATTCAAACGCCGCAGGGCTTTAACTTTGCCGAGTTTAGATATGCCATAACAAACGCAAAAGATTTAAGCATATTTACTGATGATTGCGCGGTTATTGAAAGCGTAGGCAAGACGGTGTATACGGTAGAGGGAAGCTATAATAATATTAAAATAACAACAGCAGAAGATATTGCCCTCGCCGAGGGAATTATCAGTCTTGGGGGTGAGCCGCTTTGAGAATAGGTCACGGATACGATGTGCATAAGTTTTCTGAAAACCGCCGCTTGATTTTGGGCGGGGTAGAAATAGAATACGAAATGGGACTTCTGGGCCATTCGGATGCAGACGTTTTACTGCATGCCGTGTGCGATGCGCTGCTCGGCGCCGCCGGCCTTGGCGATATTGGCAAGCATTTTCCCGATACCGATAGTGAATATAAAGACATAGACAGCAGAATTCTGTTGCGCCATACCGTTTCTCTTTTGAAGGATAGGGGATATTCTATCGGCAATATCGATGCAACAATTATTGCCCAAAAACCAAAGCTTGCACCCCATATTGCAGAGATGGTGAAAAACATAAGTGATGATTGCGGACTGCAGCCTGACAGCGTAAACGTAAAAGCAACCACCGAAGAGGGCCTTGGCTTTACGGGTGCGCTTATGGGAATTTCCGCACACGCTGTTTGCATTATAGAAAAGGACAAATAGGTATATTCTGTCCACCTTTTTAATAGTATTTTATATAAGAACATTAAGGTGGTTTTTGAATGTATGCGGTAATGGATAAAAAAGGCTTGCAAATAGCCATTGCGGTGCTTTTTATTTTGGTTGCCTTTTTTGCCGAGGCCGCATTTATCTCTGATGCGTCACAGATGGATATGCGAAATCCCGATTCAAGGCTTGCTTTTTTAAAAGAGCTTGGGATAGAGGTGGACGCCACAACGCTATCGGAGGAAAACGTAAAAATACCGACCGAATTTGGCGAAGTTTACGAAAATTATAACGATATCCAGCGTCAGGCGGGTTACGACCTATCAGAGTATAGGGGAAAGAACGTTACTAAATATACATATACGGTCACAAACTATGAAAGTGACGATATTGTGGTAGTTAACCTGCTTTGCTACGCGGGCAAAATAATAGGTGGAGACATTTGTTCGACCGCGCTCGACGGTTTTATGTTGCCGCTAAAATAGGAGTAAAAAAATGGCGCTAATGCGACTTGATAAGTTTTTGTCGGGCCAGATGGGAATGTCACGCAGCGAGGCGAGGGAAGTACTGAAATCGCTTCGCGTGTGTGTAAACGGCAGAACGGAAAAATTTTATGACTATAAAATAAACACCGACACCGATACTGTAACGGTGGACGGAAAACCGGTTTCTTACAGCGAATATGTCTATTTGCTTATGAATAAACCAAAGGGTGTTCTGACCGCCACAGAGGATAAGCGTCAGGCCACCGTTCTTGATTTAGTGCCGGAAAACCTGCGCAGAAAAAATCTTTCTCCCGTCGGCAGGCTGGACAAAGACACAACGGGCCTTTTACTGCTCAGCGATAACGGCGTGTTTGCCCACAAGGTTATATCCCCGAAATCGAAAGTAGAAAAAGAGTATATAGCAACGCTCGACGATGAGGTAACCGATGAACATATTAAAATATTTGCCGAAGGGGTAGTGCTGTCAGACGGCACAAAATGTATGCCTGCCGTTTTAAAAAGGGTAGCTACAAATCGTGCATCGGTTATAATCTGTGAAGGCAAATATCACCAAATCAAAAGAATGTTCGGAACGGTTGGTTTGGGTGTAAACGAGCTTTGCCGTGTGCGAATAGGAAATCTTTCCCTGCCAAGGGATTTACCCGAGGGAGAAGTGTCAGTTTTAGAAGAAGAACGTCAAATTTTTGAAAAAATTGGTATTAAATTCTAAAAATTCCATTTAATTATATATTGTTGTGCATTTGTCACAATTTAACTGGTTTTATTTTGGAAAATTGCCATCTAGCAATTGTTAGGGCGTTTTGGTATAATTACTGACGATGATAAGAAGTTGTTTATAAGCGCAAATTGTTTGTGCTTAATTATTAGGAGGTCAAAAAAATGGCTAGTTTGTCACTTCGCAACATCTATAAAAAGTATCCGGGCGGAGTTGTCGCAGTTTCGGATTTCAATCTTGAAATCAAGGACAAGGAATTTATCATTCTCGTTGGTCCTTCCGGCTGCGGTAAGTCAACAACCCTTCGTATGGTTGCCGGACTTGAAGAAATCAGCAGCGGTGAGCTTTACATCGGCGACCGTCTTGTAAACGATGTTGCTCCTAAGGATAGAGATATCGCCATGGTTTTCCAGAACTATGCTCTTTATCCGCATATGACAGTATTCGACAATATGGCTTTCGGTCTTAAGCTTCGTAAAACTTCGAAGGATGAGATCAAGAGACGTGTTGAAGAAGCTGCTCGTATCCTTGATATTGAACACTTATTAGAGCGTAAGCCGAAGGCTTTGTCCGGTGGTCAGCGTCAGCGTGTTGCTCTCGGTCGCGCTATCGTTCGTGAGCCTAAGGTATTCTTACTTGACGAACCGCTTTCAAACTTGGACGCAAAACTTCGTGCACAGATGCGTACCGAGATTACAAAGCTCCATCAGCGTCTTGGAACTACATTTATCTATGTTACCCACGACCAGACAGAAGCTATGACAATGGGTACCCGTATCGTTGTTATGAAGGACGGCTTCATCCAGCAGGTTGACGCTCCTCAGAAGCTTTATGAGTTCCCGTGCAACCTCTTCGTTGCAGGCTTCATCGGTTCTCCCCAGATGAACTTCATCGAGGGTAAGGTACTTAAAGAGGGCGACGTTTTCTATGTAGAATTCGGCTCTGAAGATACCAAGACCCGTGCCGGTGTTAAGTATAAGATTAAGTTGCCCGCAACCAAGAATAAGGACAACTGCCTTGACGCATATGTTGACAAGGAAGTTATCTTCGGTATCAGACCTGAGCACGTTCACAATGAGGCTGACCTTATTGCAAACCTGCCCGACGGTATCGTTGAGGCTAATGTTGAAGTTACCGAGCTTATGGGTGCTGAGACCTATCTTTACATGAACTGTGAAGGTCAGTCTATCAACGCTCGCGTTGATCCCTCTTCTACCGCACGCGCCGGTGACACCATTAAGATTGCTATCGATCCTGCAAAAATTCACATCTTTGATAAGGACACCGAGAAGACTATCTGCAACTAATATAGTTAGATTTGAGCCGCTTTGTATAAAAGCGGCTCTTTTTTATAAAATTTGTAACTAAATTGTTACTTTTCCTAATTTAGAGGTTGCAAAATTGCCCGAAAGTGTGTAAAATAGATTATGTGTATTTGTATTCATTTTACAACCAAATAAAACAATATAAGAGAGAAGGAATGTTAAATGTCAAACCGTCTGTTTCAGAGTGTAGTTCATCAAATGAAGGATGCAATTGATAGAACTATCGGTGTAATTGACGAGACATATACCGTTGTTGCTTGTAGTGATTTAGGCAAAATCGGTGAAAACCTTGAAGTTAACCTTATTCACAATTCGGGTGAGGCGGAAGCTTTTGTAAGCGGTAGATATACCTACAAACCGTTTGGTACACCGCAACACCCTGAATATATGGTTTTTGTTGAGGGTAATGATGTTGAGGCAGCACGTTATTGTTCGATTCTTGCTGTTTCGTTATCCAGCATCAAATTTTATTATGACGAAAACTATGACCGCGGCAATTTCATAAAGAATATTATTCTTGATAACATTTTGCCGGGTGATATTTACTTAAAGGCACGTGAACTTCGTTTCAATAGCGACGTGACAAGAACGGTTTTACTTATTCGTGTCACCGGCAAAAACGATATTTCGGTTTACGATATCGTACAGAATCTTTTCCCCGACAAATCAAAAGATTTTGTTATTAACATCAGCGAAACCGATATTGCACTTGTTAAGGAAACCAAGCAGGGCGTAAGTGCCGAAACAATCACAAAGCTTGCCAATTCTATTGTTGACACCCTTTCGGGAGAATTCTATACCCAGGCCGTTATCGGTATCGGTACCACCGTTTCCAGCCTTAAGGACCTTGCAAAGTCGTTTAAGGAAGCACAGGTATCGCTGGAGGTTGGAAAGGTGTTTGACACCGAAAAGTCAATAGTTTCCTATGACAACCTCGGTATCGCACGTCTTATCTATCAGCTGCCTACAACACTTTGTGAAACCTTCCTTCGCGAAGTTTTCAAGAAGGGTTCAATAGACAGCCTTGACCAGGAAACCTTATTCACAATCCAGCGTTTCTTTGAAAATAACCTTAACGTTTCGGAAACCTCCAGAAAGCTTTTTGTACACAGAAATACGCTGGTTTACAGACTCGAAAAGATTAGAAAAATCACAGGTCTTGACCTTCGCGAGTTTGATCACGCTATCGTATTTAAAATTGCTTTAATGGTAAAGAAATATCTTAAGTCTAATCCTGTAAAGTATTAAGGAAAGAGTGAGTATTATTAACGATTTTAGTAGTTCTATACCGGGGTATGAACAGCCGCTTATTGAGTTTCGAGGTGTTTCAAAAACCTACATCAGCGGTACACATGCTCTGTCGGATATTAACCTAAAAATTAATAAGGGCGAATTTGTTTTCGTTGTTGGTTCTTCCGGTGCAGGAAAAAGTACGTTTATGAAGCTTATAATGCGTGAGGAAAAGGCAAACGCGGGCGATGTAATCGTAAACGGTTATAATCTTACCACAATGAAGCGCAAGCAGATTCCTATGCTTCGACGCACTATGGGTATCGTGTTTCAGGATTTCCGCTTGATTCCCACAATGAACGTTTTCCAGAATGTTGCTTTTGCAATGCACGTTGTCGGTGCCGGAAGCCGCAAAATACGTAAAGAGGTTTCCCGCGCTTTGAGCAAGGTTGGCCTGGGACACAAGGCACGCTCAATGCCGGACGAGCTTTCGGGTGGTGAGCAGCAGCGTGTAGGTCTTGCACGTGCGCTTGTAAATGCTCCCGACCTTATTATTGCGGACGAGCCTACCGGAAACGTAGACCCTAATATGTCCTACGAAATAGTTGGACTTTTAGATGAAATAAATAAGCGCGGCACCACAATTTTGATGGTAACGCACGACCATAATCTTGTCAGAGATTTTAACCATCGAGTAATTATGCTTGACGCCGGAAAAGTTGTTGCTGACAATGCGGAGGGCAATACACTATGAAAGCCAGAAGTATAAGATATTTGACGGGCGAGGGATTTAAAAACGTTTGGGTAAACCGAATGATGTCCGTTGCCTCTATTGGTGTACTGGTGGCATGTATGGTGCTTATCGGTATTTCGCTTTTAATTTCTCTTAATGCGCAGCGCGCTATGGAGGGACTGGAACAGCAAAACGTTGTTATGGTTTACCTCAACGACCGCAACTCTGTGCTTTACGGCACAGCAGGCGATGCTTCTTCTCAGGTTTCTTCTGCGGAAACCGCAACCGACGCCGAAACACAGGCTAACGTTGATGAATTCGGTATCGCATACGATTCATACACTGTCCATAACGATGATGAGGCAAAGGCGGTTTGTGACCAGATTGCCGCGCTTGAAAACGTTGCGTCTGTAACCTTCGTTTCAAGTGAGCAGGGTTTAGCCGACCTTAAGGAGTCGTTTTTAGAGGGACAGGAGCAGTATTTTACTTTCCTTGATGACGAATACGGCAACCCGCTTTCCTGCGGCGCAAAGGTTATTTTAAAGGACCTTTCCCGCTTTGATGAAACTATCGAGCAGATAAAGCAGATAAACGGTGTTGACACAATTCAGTCTCAAAGCGACCTTGCAGAAAAAATTACCAATATTAAAGACGGTATAACGGTTGCAGGTTTCTGGATTATTTCAATATTGCTTATAATTTCTCTTGTAATTGTTTCTAATACCATTCGTGTTACGATGTATAACCGTAAACTGGAAATCAGCATTATGAAGGCTGTAGGCGCTACCGATGCGTTCATTCGCTTACCCTTTGTTGTAGAGGGTGTTGTACTCGGTATAATATCTGCAGTAATATCTGAAGTTGTAGTTTACTTCTGTTATCGCGTAATTTTAGAAACGCTTGGCTCGGTTCTGGGCACAACTGCGGTAGTCCAGTTCTCGAGCGTGGCACTGCAAATTTTCGGTATATTCGCTATTATAGGCGTTGTGGCCGGTATGTTGGGCAGTGTTATTATGATTGGAAAGTATTTAAAACATGAGGGCAGCGAGTTTAGAGCTTATAATTAACGGAGGTTATTTTCTTGAATTTTCAAAAAGGTAAAAAAGTTGTTATAGCCCTTCTTTTATGCTGTGTTATGGCTTTGTGCGTAGGAATAACCGAAGCACCTTCGGTATATGCTAAAACTCAAGCGGAAATCAATGCACAGATTTCCGAGCTTGAAAAGCAGTCTAAGGAGCTTGAAAAGGAGATTTCCGCGCTTAAATCTCAAAAAGCAGAGCAAAATTCTATAAAGAAAAAAATAGAAAACCAAATAGCAAATACTCAACAGCAAATTAACTTATGCAACAGCAGAATAAATAAATATAATGCTGAAATTGCAGAGAACGAGGCAAAGATAGCGCAGAAAGAAGAAGAAAAGGAAGAAACTATATTCCTTTTCAAGCAACGTCTTCGCACTATTTATATGAGTAACGGCAGCAGTACGCTTCAGGTATTGCTTGGCGCCGAAAGCTTTGCCGACTATTTGGCACTGGCTCAGCTCACAAAGGTAATTACAGCGCACGACCAGAAAATTGTCGACCAGATAGTAGCGCTTGTTGAGGAAATAAATGCAGCGCAAGAGGTAATCAACCAAAGAATTGCCGAGCAGAGCGAGGCAAAAGCAACATTGGCACAGAAACAGTCCGAACTTGATAAACAGGTTAGTGCGGTAAATGCGGTAATTTCCGAAATCAGTGCCTCGCAAAGCAGTGCGCAGTCTGAAAACAAGCAGATAGAATCTGAAATAAAGGCACTCGAAGCAGAACTTGCACCGTATATCAATATGACTACTACTGCTGTTTATGACGGTGGTGCCTTTACCTGGCCGGTACCCGGACATTATCAGGTTTCTTCCGGATTTGGTCGCAGATGGGGCACCTGGCACAGAGGTATTGATATTAACGACCGCAACATTTATAACGCGCCTATCGTCGCAATTGCCGACGGCGTTGTTGTTAAATCATACAACTCTTGCGGTCACAACTACGGCAAACAGCGTAGCTGCGGCTGCGGAAGCGGTTGGGGCAACCACATTATGATAGACCACGGTAGTAATGGTGGAACAAACTATAAATCGCTTTGCGGACATATGACTAAGGTTGCTGTTTCTGCTGGACAGACCGTCAAGAAGGGACAGGTAATCGGATATGTAGGTTCAACGGGATACTCTACCGGTTTCCATTGCCATTTTGAAATTTATGTTAATGGTAACAGAGTTGATCCTATGCAGTTTTATAAAAAGGTTAAATAAATTAAAGGGGGCAAATAATTTGCCCCCTTTGTTTTAGAAGGTGTTTTATGAAAAGAACGGTATCACTTAAACGGGCTGTGATTTCTTGTATATGTGTGGGCGTTGTAGCAGTTATATTAACCTGCGCGGCGGTATACCTGCTTATGGGTGACCTTCGTCATACTTTTCTTAAACTTTCGGAGATAGATTTTTTAACCGACAGATACTTTTTCGGTGAAGTTTCGGCCGAGGAACTTGATACTCAGATATGTAACGGGTATATGTCGGCGCTCGATGATAAATATGCGCAATACCTGCCGACCGAAAAAGCTGAAGAAAAGTTTGATGGTTTTAAGGGCGTTAAAAGCGGTATAGGTGTAACCGTAACCGTGCACCCCGATAACTATTCTATGCTTGTTGTGCACGTAAGCAAGGATTCACCCGCCGATAAAGCAGGTATTTTAGAAAAAGACTGCATAGTAAAGGTGGGGGATACCGAGGTCACCAAAGACACCTATAACGACTGCTATAACAGTATGTTAGGCGAAATAGGCGACGAGATAAACGTTACTTTACTGCGTGACGGAACTGAAATACCCGCAACTATCACTATCGATAGCTTTGAATTACAGTCGGTTTATTCAAGAACGGTAGGGGATTATGGTTACGTTCAGATAACACAGTTTAGCGACAATACCGTAAACCAGTTCAAAATCGCGGTTGAGGAGCTTTGTGATAAGGGCGTTAAGGGGCTTATATTTGACGTCACACAAAACGGTGGCGGAACGCTTGATTCGGTCGCCGAAATTCTCGATATACTGTTACCTGAGGGAACTATTGTATCTGCACAGTTTAGTGATGGCAGCGAAGAAATTTTGCATACCTCCGACAGCGCCGAGATAGAGTTACCGATGGTTGTGCTTACGGATAATTATTCCGCAAGCGCATCCGAGCTTTTTGCCGTGTCCATTCGCGATTATGAAAAGGGCGTGCTTATAGGTGATACAACATACGGCAAGGGCGTAATGCAGACTACGTATAAGCTTGATGACGGCTCTTCGGTAAAGTTTACGGTGTCAAAATTTTTCGGTAAAAACAAAACCGACTATACCGGCGTTGGGTTGGTGCCCGATTATCCTGTAAAATTAACCGAAACCGAACAAAAATATTGGTATTTGCTTTCGGATACCGAAAACCCGTATATTTCAAAGGCGGTGCAGTGGCTGGATGAACAACAATAAAATGCGGGTGCTGCGCTATGTTTCTTTCGTTGCCGCACTTGCAATAATGATATTTATTTTTTCAATGTCTGCACAAAACAGCGAACAATCGGCTAATACAAGTGAAAGTTTTATTAGGGTCATAGCGCCTATTCTTAACCCGCAATTTGAATCACTTTCCACAGCGGAACAAGAGGCTTTTGTCGAGGGACTTCAGTTCTACGTTCGCAAGGGTGCGCATTTTAGCGTTTATGCCGTGCTCGGCTTATGTCTGGCGGCAGGTTTTTTAACAGTCAGATTTAAAAAACAATATTTTTGCTTTGTGTCTGCTTGGGGTATAGGTACGGTTTATGCCGCGACCGATGAACTGCATCAGCACTTTGTTCCGGGTAGAAGCTGTGAACTGCGCGACCTGTGTATCGACTCCTGCGGGGTGTTGCTTGGCTGTTTGGCGGTTGTTGCATTGTATTTAATTTTAAAAAGAACAAAAAAACAGAGCTGTTAACAGCTCTGTTTTAATTTTATTGACATTCAATAACAGTAAGGTCAGGATGCAATTGTAAAAGTGATGCGGGAACGCTGGGAGTAATAGGACCGTAAAGTGCCTTGTTTAAAATTTCCTGCTTGTCCTTGCCCGAGGCTATGAGTAAAACCTTTTTAGCGTTTAAAATAGCCTTCATACCCATTGTAATAGCTTTTTTCGGTACGTCATCTGCACTCGCAAAAAATCTTGAGTTAGCCTCTATAGTGCTGGGATCCAAGTCAACAATGTGTGTCGGCGCTGTGAAGACGTCGTCGGGCTCGTTAAAGCCGATATGGCCGTCAAGACCAATGCCAAGAAGCTGCAAATCAATGCCGCCGAGGCTTTCAATAAGTGCGTCATAACGCTCACACTCAGCCTGCATATCTTCTGCGACACCGCTGGGCACGTTTGTTTTATCGGGGTTAACGTTTACCTTGTTAAACAGATTTGTGTTCATAAAATAGCGGTAACTTTGGTCGTTGTCGGGGGTAAGTCCGCAATATTCATCCAGGTTTACCGTTGTAACATCCGAAAAATCAATGTCACCTTTTTCGTACCACTCAATAAGCTGTTTATATGTACCGATAGGGGAAGAGCCGGTAGCCAAACCTAAAACGGAATTAGGTTTACTTATGACCTGTGCCGAAATAATGTTTGCGGCCTGACGGCTCAACTGCTCGTAGTTTTCTGTGTGTATAATGCGCATAGTCTGCCTCCAAAATATAATTTATATAACACTTAAATTATATAACTAAAAGGCAGTTTTGTAAAGTATCAATAATTTTCTACGCCAAATTTATATATTATTCATTATACGAGTTTTGTCTTTTGAAACGGTCATAAAGCTTGCTTATGGCCTTTTTTTCAATTCGGGAAACATACGAACGGGAAATTCCCAGCCTCCTTGCAACCTCATGCTGTGTAAGTTCATTATGTCCATACAGTCCGTATCGCATGATAATAATGTTTTGTTCGCGCCTGTCAAGGCTTTCTTGTATGTATTTTTTAAGTTGCCCGAGTTTTATTTTCAGGTCGATGTTTTCTACAATATCTTCGTTATCGGAAATAACGTCAATAAGTGTAAGCGCATTTCCTTCACCGTCGGTATCAATAGGATCACTTATAAAAACGTCGTTTGCGCTCTTTTTCATATTTCTGAAGCACATTAAAATTTCGTTTTCATTACATCTCGCGGCATACGTGGCCAGCCGTATTCCTTTTTTTGAATTAAAGGTAGAAACAGCTTTTATAAGTCCTATTGTGCCTATCGATATTAAATCGTCCTGCTCTACTTGACCGCTATAGTATTTTTTTACAATGTGCGCCACAAGTCTAAGGTTGTGCTCTATCAACTTATCCTTTGCGGCAGCGTCTCCGCGCTCCATTTTTTCAATAAGCTCGGCCTCCTGCTTGGCGGTTAAAGCTTTTGGAAAAGAGCCTGATGACGTAACGTGCAAGGCTAAATATATGAGACCTTTTACTACCTCGGCTATCATCGAAAAAAGCATAAAAATCATCTCCGCTTTAATATATGAGCAGGGAAGATGTCCTTATACTTAACCGTCAAAATCTTCAATAACGGAATAAATCTCGTTCATATTTTGAAATACCATACCGTCTTTTAATTGGTTTCTGTCGTATTCGGGAAGTGAGTTGTAGTTCACGGTGCGAAAGATTTCTAAAACCTTGTCACCTTTATATACGGCAACGCTTCCTTGGTATTCTTTTAGCACAAACGGAAGTGAAGCCTCGGCTTGTTGTTTTATTTTTGCAGTAAAGGAATTTATTGTCACTACCAAGGCAATACTTAATGCGACGATAAATATCAAAATCATAAGTCTCTTTTTCAAAAAAACACCACCATCTTTATATAGTATTTTCACCAATAAAAGCAAATTTATACAATTTCTTAATTTTTCAAAAAATACAATATTGTAACCCCATTTTAGTAAAAATATGGTATAATAGGCGCAGTAAGTCTTGCATTGCAAGCCTTGGGGCGTTGCCATTTCGTGCTAGCGCACGCCTGCGCTATTGACGGTTTCGCAAAAATGTCCTTGCGAGCAAACATTTTTGCTTCATGGTGAAATAGCGAAACGCATTTTAGTTTACGGTAAAGTTTTATGTTTTCAAAGAAGGAGGTTGACGGTTTATGACCGATAATGAGTTTAATGAAAATATAAATTCAAACAGTGAATATGATAGTGTTAATTCAAACGAAGGCGGCACCTTCGATCTTAACAGTTTTTCAACGAAGGGTGCTAATCAGCAACAAGAGGACATAAAGGAGCAGCAGCCGGTTCGTCGCAGCGCAAGCGCAAAAAACAAAAAAGCTAAAATTGCAAAAACGGTACTGACACTCTTTTTAGTATGCGTTATTACCTTTAGCTTTTTGGTGGCTGCATTCTCTATCTATGTTTTCGGCTTTGTTGATGACACTATTCAAGAAGACCTTGACAATCTGGTTCTTGACTTTACTACCACAGTATATGTAAAGGATAGGGAAAACGGTGAATACGTTGAATATAAACGAATTCACGGCACCGAAAACCGCATTTGGATAGGCTATAATGAAATGCCGCAAACCTTGAAGGATGCCTTTATATCAATCGAGGATGAGCGTTTTGACACCCACGCCGGAGTTGACTGGAAGCGAACCTTTTTTGCTTTTGCTAACCTGTTTCTTAATTTCAGCGATACCGAGTTCGGCGGTTCAACCATCACGCAGCAGCTTGTTAAAAACCTTACGATGGATAACGACAAGAGCGCGATGCGTAAGGTGCGCGAAATTATGCGCGCCCGTCGCCTTGAGGAACAGTATCACAAGGACACAATCTTGGAATGTTATCTCAACACAATTGCTATGGGTGGCGGTAAATACGGCGTTGAGGTTGCATCAAACTACTATTTCGGAAAGAGCGCGTCTGATTTAACAATTGCCGAATGCGCCGTTTTAGCTTCAATAGTTAAAAGTCCCGAATACTACCGTCCCGACCTCAAGTACGAGAACAATATGGCTCGAAAAGAGTTAGTTCTCGGCAAGATGCTTGAACTCAAGAAGATTACCAAGGAAGAATACGACACCGCTATGGAGGAAGAGGTAAAAATAATTGCCGATCCGTCGGTATCCTCTAATCAAGAGATTTATTCGTATTTCATCGACGCCCTTATTGAACAGGTAGCCGATGACCTGGTAGCAGAATACAATATGGATAAGTCTTATGCTGTTAATAACGTGTATAATGGCGGATATAAGATTTATTGTACGCTGGATCCAAAGGTGCAGGAAGCTGTAGAAAAGGTGTTCTATGATGAATCATACCGCCTTACCAGTGCCGACGGACAAAAGGGCCAATCCTCTATAACCGTTATGGACTATAGCGGTAATGTTGTTGGCATTGCCGGCGGACTGGGCGAAAAGAAGGAAAATCGCGGACTCAACCGCGCAACATCTTCGCCGCGTCAGCCCGGTTCAACTATGAAACCGCTTACCGCATATTCGCTTGCCATTGAAAAGAATATGTTAACCTATTCGTCCTTTGTAAACGATAAAAAGGTTATGTACAAGGACTGGACACCGAAGAACTGGTACGGAGGATACTGGGGCAATATTTCTACGGCGTATGCCGTTCAGCGTTCGGTAAACACTATCCCCGTTATGCTGGTAAACGAACTGACCCCCCAGACGTGTTATGATTTTCTCACTAAAAAACTGGGCATAACCACCCTTAACTATCCGGACGACGCCAACCTGGCACCTATGGGACTGGGCGGAACAAACGGCGGCTTAACCACGCTTGAGTCGGCTGCGGCTTATGCCGTGTTTGGTAACGGCGGCTACTATTACGAGCCTTCTTTCTACTCAAAGGTTACCGACCAGCACGATAATATCGTTCTTGAAAAGAATACCAAGCCGGTTGCGGCTATAAGTGAAGATACCGCTTCTATTATGAACCATTTGCTTCAGAACGTTGTTTACGGTAGTAACGGTACCGGTACTGCCGCTGCAGCATATGTTCCTAATCAGCGCATATACGCTAAGACCGGTACCTCCAGCGAAACTAACGACCTTTGGTTCGTTGGCGGCACACCTCATTATGTTGCTTCCTGCTGGTACGGATACGATAATAACGGTGTTATCAGCCAAAGCGGTATTGCTCTTAAGCTGTGGGGCAAGGTAATGTCGCAGGTGCATTCCTCGCTTAAATCTGCAAATTTTGAGGACAGCAAGTATGTTGAACGCAGATACTACTGCACCGAAACCGGACTCATCGCAAATAACGAGTGTACCTCTACTGCGATAGGCTGGTACAAGAAAAACGACCGCAAGACCTGTACTGTACACACGGGATCGATTCGTGACATTATAACCGATGAAGATTTAATGTCCTCTGCCGAGTCGGAATCCTCCGACGCAGCCGCGTCTGAGGGCTCGACTGCAGCACCCGAATCATCTGCCGAGACAACCACATCGTCTGCGCCCGTAGCAGAATAAAAATAAAGCGTGATATTCCGTTTGGAATATCACGCTTTTAATTTTTAAATTATACACCTAAAATATCCTTAATGGATGCTGTAATTTCTTCTGCAAGAGTTTTTGCATCGTTTTCGGTGTTGCCGACGGTTGAAACGTAAACCTTAATTTTAGGCTCGGTACCCGAGGGTCTTATGATTACCGAGCAGCCGTTTGCGAGAACATAACCGAGAACGTCTGATTTCGGAAGGCTTATGACGGCCTTGTCACCGGTCATGCAGTTTGTCTTAACCGACGCAATATAGTCTGAAATTTCTGCAACAGCCGAGTCTGCAATCTGCTTCGGGGGATTAGCGCAGAGCTGCTTCATCATATCAGCCATTTTTTGCATTCCTGACTGTCCTTCAAACGTGAAGCTGACCTGCGTATTGATAAAGTAACCAAACTCGTCATAAAGCGAATTTAAGACTTCTATAAGGTTTTTACCCTGCGACTTATAGTAACAAACCATTTCGCAAATAAGCATCGAGGCAACAACTGCGTCCTTATCACGCACGTATCCTCCTGCAAGATAGCCATAGCTTTCTTCAAAGCCGAATACGTAACGTTCCATTTCGCCCTTTTCTTCTAAAAGAGCAATCTGTTCACCAATAAATTTAAATCCGGTCAAAACGTTTATAAGTTCGCAACCGTACTTGTCGGCAATTTTTTGGCAAAGCTCGGTGGTTACAATGGTTTTTACCGCTATCGGGTTCTTGGGCAGGGTGCCTTTTTCCGTTTTCTGTGAAAGAATGTAGTTAAGAAGCAGAGCACCAACCTGGTTTCCGGTAAGCAGATGATATTCACCGTTTGATTTAACGGCAATTCCCACGCGGTCGCAGTCCGGATCGGTAGCAAGTAAAAGGTCGGGGTTTAATTCCTTTGCAAGCTTTAAAGCACACTCGAACGGCTGACGGAGTTCCGGATTCGGGTAGGGAGCAGTGGGGAAGTTTCCGTTAGGTAATTCCTGCTCGCTAACTACCGTTACGTTATTAAGCCCTATCTTCTTAAGTATAGCGCGTACGGGCTTGTTTCCGGCACCGTGCAGAGGTGTATAAACGATTTTGATATCGCTACCCTTACAAATGTCGGGGTTAACCTGCTGTGCTTTAACGTTCTCGAGATAGGTTTCAATTACGTCCTCGCCGATATACTCGATTTGTCCGTTCTTCAGTGCCTCGTCAAAATCAACCGTTTTAACGCCTGTGAATATATCAACCTTATTCATAATTGAGAGGACGTATTCGCTTGCCTCTAAATTCAGCTGTGAACCGTCGGGACCGTATGCCTTGTAACCGTTATATATTGCAGGGTTGTGGCTGGCGGTTATAACAATACCTGCGTCACACTTAAAATGTCTTACCGCAAAGGAAAGCATGGGTGTGGGCATCAGTTCTTTATAAATATAAACCTTTATGCCGTTTGCTGCCAAAATCGAGGCGGAATGTTTAGCAAAAACATCCGATTTTATTCTGCTGTCATATGCAATGGCAACACTTCCGTTTTTGGTTACGGAGTTTACGTATTCGGCAAGCCCTTGGGTTGCGCGTCCAACGGTGTATACGTTCATTCGGTTGGTGCCGGCGCCAATTACGCCGCGCAGACCACCGGTTCCAAAGGCAAGGTCTTTATAAAATCTATCATTTATGGCCTCTTCATCATCGGCTATAGATTTAAGCTCGTCAATTATGTCGGGATCGGCAGTTGCCGTCTCTAACCATTTGTTATACAGGTTTTTCATAGTTATCCTCCCAAATTTTTAATGATACAGGTAAACCCTTATCATATATAATAATACCCTAATCGGAAAAATATGTCAACTTTTATGAAAAAGTCAATGTTATTTTAACCTATTAGAGAGTGATTTGCTTGTAAATATACACTATAAATTATTTTTTCCTTGACTTTTTAAAATATATAATGTATTATGGTTTTAGTTTAATTTATATATCTTGGTGTTGTTTTGGGTATAAGTTTTGTTGAAAAATACGAAAAAATGTCGGATGATGAGTTGGTACGTCTTTCGCAAGACGGTGACCGTGAAGCGGGTGTAGCAATTCTTCGTCGCCATATGGGACTTATAAAGGCGCGTGCATCGTTCTTCTATAACGGTACTATCGAAATGGA
The DNA here is from genome assembly GCA_045604625.1 of Acutalibacteraceae bacterium. GTDB lineage: Bacteria > Bacillota > Clostridia > Oscillospirales > Acutalibacteraceae > SIG589. Next base: position 23,911 of record JAZUOJ010000065.1, read on the forward strand.
GGACCTGATGCAGGAGGGGATAATCGCCCTTTACCAGTGTATAAAAGGGTATGATTTTGTTTCTTCGTCTTTTTCTACCTTTGCGCGCATCTGTGTTGACCGTGCGCTGATTTCCGAAGTGCGGTCTCAGGCAAGAAAAAAGCGCATCCCGCAGGACAAGCTTGTAAGTCTTGACGAGGTAGCACCCTTTGCAGAACTTAAAAACCCCGAAAGCATACTTATCGAGAATGAAAGTGTTAACGCACTTGAAAATGATATAAAAATTTTACTATCCAAACGCGAATATAAAGTGCTTATGTTATATCTGCATAACTATAGCATTGGGGAAATTGCTTCTGCGCTTTCGGTTTCCGAAAAATCGGTAAATAATACGCTTTACCGTATAAGAAGCAAATTAAGCAATCTATAACGGCTCTGCCGTTAATATATGCCCAAGTAGCTTAAGATAGAAGAGCGTTGTTCTCAAAGATGGCGGTGCGATTCCGTCCGGGGCGAAAAATACCAATCGAGAGAGGTACAAAAAATGTTTGAAGACAAAACATTAGTATGCAAGGACTGCGGAGAGGAGTTTGTTTTCACAGCCAGAGAGCAGGAGTTTTATGCTTCCAAGGGTTTTGAAAACGAGCCTCAGCGTTGTAAGCCTTGCCGCGACAAGCGCAAAAATGCAGGAAGAGCTCCGCGCGAAATGCACGAGGCTGTTTGCAATGCTTGCGGCGGTGTAGCACGCGTTCCGTTTGCTCCGCGCGAGGATCGTCCTGTATACTGCAGCGAATGCTTCGCAAAGCTCAAAGAAGCTGAAAACGAGAACGACTAAGAATATAGGTTTTTTGTTTTCCTGACCGCCTTGGTTACCAAGGCGGTTTTTCATTATAATTCACAAACTATTAATAAACTTTCACAATATTGAGTGTATTATATTTTCAAGGAGATGATGGTTTTGGGTAGAACTAAAAAAATACTTATAGTTGATGACGACGTTAATATTTGCGAACTGCTGCGTCTTTATCTTACCAAGGAAAACTATGATACCTTGGTTTGTAACGACGGCGAGAGCGCCCTTAAAACTACCCTCGAACAGAAACCCGATTTGGTTCTGCTCGATATTATGTTGCCCAAACTTGATGGTTGGCAGGTTTGTCGCGCTATACGAAAAGAATCCGACGTACCGATTATAATGACCACTGCCAAGGGCGAAACCTTTGATAAAATTTTGGGACTTGAGCTAGGCGCTGACGACTATGTAACAAAGCCTTTTGACGCGAAAGAGGTTGTCGCGCGTGTAAAGGCGGTACTGCGCCGTTGCTGTCCCGATAACGACAACGACGTAAAAGAAGTACGTTTTGACAAATTATCAATTAATCTTACTAACTACGAACTTGTAGTTAACGGAAAGCCGGTAGACACTCCACCAAAGGAATTAGAACTGGTTTACCATCTTGCAAGTAATCCAAACAGGGTATATACCCGTGACCAGCTTCTTGACGAGGTGTGGGGTTTTGATTATTACGGCGATTCCCGAACGGTTGACGTTCACGTAAAGCGTCTTCGCGAAAAGTTAGAGGGCGTATCTGACGAGTGGTCGCTTAAAACCGTGTGGGGAGTCGGTTACAAGTTCGAAGTAAAATAAGGTGAAGTATGAACTCAAGACTTTTTAAAAAGTTTTTTCTCACGAATTCTGCCATTTTTCTGGCAGGGCTTACATTCCTTTCGACAATACTGGGCTTTGTTGTAATAAACTATTTGGTCAACAGCACAAAGCAGGACCTCACTAAAAACTGTATTGCGGTTGTTGAGGGTGTAGGAGCCGAAAAATTTGAATATGAGATGCTTAACGGAATGATAACCGCGCTGGCAAGCACGTCCGACGCGGAAATTTTCGTTTGCGATGACGGCGGAAACGTGGTTGCCTGCAGCTGTGAAGCGTTCAGACAGAACGGCAACTGTATTATGAGCCGTTCAACAGTCCCGCAAAGCATTTTAAATAAAACGGCAGACGGACAGTATTTTGAAAGCGGAACACTTGAAGGCTTTTACGGAAAAACAGCCTATTTCACCTCCGCTTCACCCATTAAAGATAAAAATGGTAATATGTTGGGTGCAGTTTTTTCATCATCACCCACGTCGCGCCCGCGTGTGTTCTTTTTAACCCTTATAAGAATGTATTTGCTCGCGGCGATAATACCCATAATTCTAATGTTCTTTGCAGAGTATATGATGTCCTACCGACTTGTCAGGCCGTTAAGACAAATGTCTGATGCCGCAAAACGTATGGCAAAGGGTGATTTTTCGCGTCGCATTCCCGTTGTATCGGATGATGAAATAGGCGACCTTTCCATTTCATTTAATAATATGACTAACTCTTTGGTACAACTTGAGGCTATGCGCCGAAGTTTTATAGCCAATGTTTCGCACGAACTTCGTACGCCGATGACAACAATAGGCGGTTTTATAGACGGAATTCTGGACGGCACGATAGACGGTGAGGCGCAACAGCACTATTTGGGTATCGTGTCAGAAGAGGTAAAACGCCTTTCCCGACTTGTAGAATCAATGCTGTGCTTGGCAAAGCTTGAATCGGGCGAACAAAAAATCAATCCTCAGAGATTTGATATTACAAAGGCGGTGCGAAGCGTTGTTGTTTCGCAGGATAAAAGACTTGAGAGCAAAGGCATAGAAATTGAGGGACTGGAAAACGACGGAATAGTCGTATTCGCCGACTATGATTTGCTTTATCAGGTAATATATAACCTAATAGACAATGCAATAAAGTTTACGAACGAACAGGGCAAGATTTCCTTTAATATAAAAAGTGAAAACGGAAAGACCGTGTTTTCCGTGCGAAATACGGGAAGTTATATCGAACCCGAAAATATAAAGTATATATTCGACCGTTTTTATAAAGCTGATAAATCGCGTTCGGAGAACAAAAACGGCATCGGACTCGGACTTTATATTTCAAAAACAATTATCAATATTCACGGCGGTAACATATACGCCGAATCCAGAGAAAATGAATATACGGAATTTGGTTTTTCACTTTCGGACCAAAACGTAACGGAGGCATAAATATGAACGAAAACGATATTTTAAACGGCGGGGAAGAGTTGGACACAGTTTGTGGCCAAAATCCTATAGAGGAAACGGTAAATAACGAGGTTGATAATAAGGAAGCCGAGATTCAGGAGGAACAGCCGACAACTGCAGAACCGGAAATTAATAACGAATCGGCCGAGGTTCCTACTAATGAGGAGAACGAACAAAATGTTCCGCCGCATGTTAAAGCCGAATTTAATCCTTATGCCGGTTACCGCACCAGTATGCCCGAAATTGAGATGACAATAATTGATAAACCCGACGCCGAAAACAAAAAAGGACTTAAGGTTTTTGCCTTTATCCTGGCTGCAGTCATTTTGTTGTGTTCGGGACTTACTGCCGGATACTTCTTTGGCCGAAGCACGGTAAAGGGTGGAAGGCCTACAGCAAGTGTTACGGTTGACTTGGCGGCAAAACCCGCCGATGGGGATATGATGACCGCCGGACAGGTATATGAAAAGGTTAACCCTTCAGTTGTTGGAATAACCATTTATAACAAGCAAGTGGTTGCGAACGAGAATGAAGGACCGCATTCTGCAAGCGGCGTTATATATACCGAAGATGGATATATAATTACCAACGACCATATATACGACGGTGTAGTCGGTGCACGATTTATAGTTTATACCGCGGACGGTAGCGAGTATCCCGCCGAATATGTTGCAGGCGACACCCGCAGCGACGTTGCGGTAATTAAGATCACCGAAAATGTAAAATTAACCCCTGCCGAGTTCGGAAATCCCGATGAACTTTATATAGGCGAGCCGGTAGTGGCAATAGGAAGACCGACCGGCGCTCAGACAGCAAATAATCTTACGGGCGGATATGTTTCGTTCGTGGGCAGACGCGCAGGAACTACCAGCAACTATTCTATGCCGTATATACAGACCGACTCTGCCATTAACCCCGGCAGTTCAGGTGGCGCACTTGTAAATATGTACGGTCAGGTGGTTGGAATAACCTCCTCTAAAATAGCGGGCAGCAATTACGAAGGAATGGGCTTCGCTATTCCTATGACGACTGTAAAACAGGTAGCGGAATCGCTGATTGCCAAAGGCTATGTAGACGGACGTGCAAAACTCGGAATATCATATACAGAAATAGATAGTGTATATTCGGAGATTTTTGGTATGCAAAAGGGCCTGAGAATAGCTGCAGTTGACCAAGACAGTGACCTTTACGGTAAGGTATCGGAAGGGGATACAATAATTGCCGTTAACGGCAAGGAGATAACCTCAGCCGACGTTATACTGGATGAGATTGCAAACTCCGCCCCCGGAGATACAATCACTATTACCGTAACAGGTGATAAAGGCGAGCGCACCGTAAGTGCCGCACTTCTTGCCGATCAGGGAAGCTCAAGCTACGTTATTGAGGGTGAAGAAGATACAACTTCGTCGGGTTTTAATACCTCTGACTTTAATTTCCCGTTTGGCAATTAAATACTTGACAGTCAAAAAAAGTTGATATATAATAACCTAAACCGATGAGGAAGAGTAAGTAGGTTTTGCCCACTTTTCTAAAGAGAACTGTAGATGGTGTGATTACAGTGAAAAGCGCATGGCTGAATGGACTTCCGAGGGCGACCAGAAAGACTAACGTTTAGTATGCGAGACGGAGTGTGACTCTCCGTAATCAAAGGTCTGCATATGTCAGTATGCGAAAAGCGGGCGTGTTATAGTAATGCGCCAAGCCGGGTGGCACCGCAGGATAATCTGTCCTGTCCCAGCATTATTTTCTGGGACAGGATTTTTTGTTTGTCCCGAATGTTTGAAAGGAGACAGTGTTATGTCACAAAAAGAAATCCCTTATAAAATTTATTTAGAGGAATCGGAGATGCCACGTGCTTGGTATAATCTTAGAGCCGATATGAAAAATAAACCCGCACCTCTGCTTGATCCCGAAACCCATAAACCTATGTCGGCTAAGGATTTGGCAGGCGTATTTTGTGATGAGCTTATAGCGCAGGAACTTGATGATAAAACAGCATATTTTGAGATTCCCGAAGATATCAGAAACTTCTATAAAATGTATCGTCCCGCCCCGTTGGTTCGTGCATACTGCCTTGAAGAAAAGCTAAAGACTCCCGCAAAGATTTACTATAAATTTGAGGGTAACAACACAAGCGGCAGTCACAAGCTTAACTCTGCTATTGCACAGGCCTACTATGCCAAGCAACAGGGCCTTAAAGGCGTAACAACAGAAACAGGTGCAGGCCAGTGGGGAACAGCACTTTCAATGGCTTGCGCATATTTGGGACTTGACTGTAAGGTATATATGGTTAAATGTTCGTACGAACAAAAGCCCTTCCGCCGTGAGGTTATGCGTACATACGGTGCTTCTGTAACCCCGTCCCCCTCGACCGAAACCGAGGTCGGCAGAAAGATTTTAGCCGAATTCCCCGGCACAAACGGAAGCCTTGGCTGCGCAATCTCCGAAGCCGTAGAAACAGCCGTTAACACCGAGGGTTATCGCTACGTTCTCGGAAGTGTGCTTAACCAGGTAATGCTGCATCAGTCTATTATCGGTCTTGAAACCAAGGCTGCAATGGATAAGTATGATATAAAGCCTGATATAATCATAGGTTGTGCCGGCGGCGGCAGCAACCTTGGCGGACTAATTGCTCCGTTTATGGGCGAAAAGGTGCGCGGAGAGGCTGATTATCGCTTTATCGCGGTTGAGCCTATGTCTTGCCCCAGCTTTACAAGGGGAAGATACGTATATGACTACTGTGACACCGGAATGGTTTGTCCTCTTTCCAAGATGTATACTCTCGGTAGCGGCTTTATCCCAGCGGCAAGCCACGCTGGCGGATTGCGTTATCACGGTATGAATTCTACACTTTCACAGTTGTATGCAGACGGACTTATGGAGGCTGTAACCGTTCCCCAGACCGAGGTCTTTGCGGCGGCAGAGGAGTTTGCCAGGGTAGAGGGTATACTTCCTGCACCCGAAAGCTCTCACGCTATAAAAATTGCTATAGACGAGGCATTAAAATGCAAGGAAACCGGTGAAGAGAAAACCATACTGTTTGGCCTTACCGGAACAGGCTACTTTGATATGATGTCTTATGAAAAATTCCATGACGGCAAAATGAGCGATTATGTTCCCACAGACGAAGAGATAGAAAAAAGTCTTTCCAAACTCCCTAAAGTATAGAAGAAAACCTCCCCCGAAATGGGGGAGGCTTTTATGCAAATACAGTTTTCAAATGTGTTTCGAATATTTTGTAAATCAGTTCATAACCCTTGTCGGTGGGGTGAATGCCGTCCTTTGAAACAAGGGAGTTAAAGTCCCGGCGCAGCAGG
>JAZUOJ010000066.1:0-6859 GCA_045604625.1 Acutalibacteraceae bacterium
TTTTTTAAGCATCTTTTCATAGGCTTCTCTTTGTTTTTCTTGGTTCATTTTCATTCTCCTTATGTTTATTCGCCCGAGAATATCCAAAGGAGTTTTTACTATTTTCTCGCATCTATCTCGCAAATTTCTCGCAAAAATTCAGATGTTTTTCAAAATCTCGCAGAATGTACGGACATATTATAAATTTCAGGGACGGAGAGGGGCGGTGCGGTAGATACTGCCTTTTGCTCGAAGTGCTGTAGGCCGAAAGGCCTCTAGGGTTCGAATCCCTAACTCTCCGCCAAATAGAAATGAGCTCATCCGTAAGGATTGGGCTCGTTTTTATTTTTGTGAATATGTAGAGGGATTTGAACCCGAGAGGGTCTGGCGTTAAGAAAAACAGTACAGTGTACTGTTTTTTAGTCAGAACGCGAAGTCGGTTACTGAAAGCAACGCTTTTAGTCGACAAGCGAAACAGTATGTGGCGGCATAGCCGACGCAGACGGGCGAATCCCTAACTCTCCGCCAATAGGAAACGACATTTTTTAATGAAATTTGTCGTTTCCTATTTTATTTTGTGTTTTGTTTTGGTATAATTGTGGCAAAGAACAGAGGTGTCGCTTTTATGAATTTTTGTGAACTTGAAAAATACCTAAACGAGCTCGTAGACTCGACGGGCGGAATCGATACGCAGATAAAGGTTTTTAAGGACAATAAAGAGATTTACTCCTTCTGCGGCGGTTTTCGCGACTCGGAACATAAAAAAGCCGCCACATTTGACGACTGTTTTTACTTCTATTCTTTAAGCAAACCTATAACCTGCACCGCTGCTATGCAGTTGGTTGAGAGGGGTAAGCTTGACCTTTTTGCACCCGTTTCCCGTTATTTGCCATACTTTAAATCGGCTATGGTAAAAGCCGGCGGCAATGTTCGTCCCGCAAAAAACGACATTCTTGTTTGGCACCTTTTTTCTATGCAGTCGGGTTTTAACTATGATGAAAATTCGGACGTGTTTAAAGCGGCCGTAGCGCGCGGAGCAGACACAAACGAGCTTTTGAAAATAACGGTGGAAAACATACCCTTTTCCTTTGACGCGGGAGAGCATTGGCAATACGCCTGCCGCAACCACGATGCGCTTGGCTGCATAATAGAAGCGGTAAGCGGTCTTCCCTTGCGCGAGTACCTTAAGAAGAATATTTTCGAGCCGCTTGGAATGGAGCACATCGATTTTACTGTTGACGGTTTTTTAAAGGACAATATTGCCGACCTATACCGTTCCGAGGACGGAAAACTTTTTAACACCGTTCCCCTTGTTAAATGTCGCGGGTACACCGAAAACTATCATTCGGGGGGACAGGGACTTATAGGAAACATTTCTTCCTATGCCCCGTTTGCCAACGCTTTAGCAAATGGCGACACCCGCATTTTAAAGCCCGAAACGCTGAATCTTTTGCGGCAGGACAGACTGTTTGACGGGATTCGCCCTGAATACAGGTTGGCACCCTTCGGCTACGGATACGGGCTTGGAGTGCGCACGCTGATAAGCAAAAAGGAGGGCGCGCTGTCACCACTTTACGAATTCGGTTGGGACGGTGCGGCAGGCGCATACACCCTTATGGATACCGAAAACCGCATTGCCCTCGTATTCCTTACCCACTGTCTTGCAGGAAATATGAAGCTTGACCAATTTAAAATTCGCGACCTTACATATAAGGCTATATTCGAATAAAAAAACACCCAAGAAAAACTTGGGTGTTTTAATTTATTTGCGAATCGACACAACTGCGCCGTTGCCTATTCCTGCGGCGTTGGCATCGTCGGTATCTACGTGCATTTCAAGACGGAACGCCTTGTTTACACGTACCTGAACGTCGTAAAAGGTTGTTCTGCGTTCGCCCTTTACGTCGACGGTTACATACTCGCCGTCGCGTATGCCGAAGCGTGCGCCTTCTTCCTCACTCATATGTATATGGCGGTTGGCAATAATGCAGCCCTCCTTGAGGGTGAGCACGCCCTTGGGTCCAATGATGGTTATGGGTGCGCTGCCTGCTATATCACCCGATTCGCGTACCGGAGGCTTAACCTTCAGCACAAAGGAATCGGTGCGGGAAATTTCAACCTGTGACGCCTTGCGAACCGGTCCGAGAACGCGAACCTTTTCGATGGGACGAAGCGACGGGCCTACTATTGTAAGGGTTTCCTTGCAGGCGTACTGTCCCGGCTGGGAGAGGTCCTTGCAGGGGGTAAGCTCGTATCCCTTGCCAAACAGCGTTTCAAGGTCTTCCTTCGACAGATGGATATGACGGTTGGAAACGCCTACCGGCACACCCGATTCGTCGGTTTTATTATATTCTGCCACGATGCGACTTACCACATCGGCAACAAATGCTTGATCGTATGCCATTTTATCACTCCTAAATTATGCGGAAGCTGTCTGCCATTACGCAGCGACGCTGGCGTGTAAAGCTGCGAGCCGAGGTTATACCCTCGCCGGTGGGACCTGCAATTGTAAACGTTGTGTGTCCCTCGCCGCCGAAACCGATACCGGCGTAGGACGGTGCATTTTTAACAAATATTGTAGTTTCAACAGCCTTTGCAAATCTTGACAGGTTGTCGATATTCTTGGAATGCATATGTGCGGTATGGCGGTTGCCGTGCTCTGCCTTTACGGCAAGGTCGATTGCCTCGTCAATGTTATTAACACGAACGATAGGAAGAATGGGCATCATAAGCTCGTGCTGAACAAACGGATGCATAAAGTCGGTCTCACAGATAATTGCGCGTACCTCGGGGCCAACCTTTACGCCTATTTTGTCAAGCAGTACTGCGGCATCGCGTCCAACACAGTCGCGGCTTACGGTTACCTTTTCCTTGCCCGATTTATCGGTCTTGCTGACCAGCACGATTTTAGCAAGAGCGTCAGCCTGTGCATCGGTAATCTTATAAGCGCCGTTCTGCTGCATACCTGCTATAAGCTCGTCTGCTATGTTGCGGAAAGCGAAAACCTCTTTTTCCGCTATGCAGGGCAGGTTGTTATCGAACGTGCAGCCGTCGATTATATCCTTTGCCGCCTTCTTTATATCGGCGGTATCGTCAACGATTACAGGCGGGTTGCCTGCGCCGGCACCGATAGCCTTTTTGCCGCTTGAGAGCACCGCACGTACAACTCCGGGACCGCCTGTGCAAACCAGAAGACGGATAAGCGGATGGCTGTACATTACCTGTGCAGACTCAAGTGTGGGTTTGTCCATAGATGCAACAAGCACCTCGGGACCGCCTGCAGCACGGCTGGCACGGTTAACGAGGTCAACCGCGTAGTTAGACGTAGCAATAGCACCGGGATGGGGGTTAAACACAACGCCGTTGCCTGCAGCTATCATACCGATGCTGTTGCAGATTACGGTTTCGCTGGGGTTGGTGCTGGGCGTAATTGCGCCAACAACGCCGAAAGGTGCCATTTCTATTAAGGTAAGTCCGTTATCGCCGGTTTTTGCGTTGGCAACGATATCCTCGGTGCCGGGTGTTTTATCGGCAACCAGAATATGCTTTAAACGCTTGTGCTCTACCTTGCCCATTTTGGTTTCGGATACACCGAGCTTTGCCATAACGGGAGCTTCCTCACGGCAGAGACGACGAATTTCGGTAATAATCTTTTCGCGATCTTCAACCTGCATTGAACGAACGGCACGGTAGCCGGCGTTTGCAGCCTCGATAGCTTTATTCATATCGTCATATACGCCTATAAACTTGCGGTTACCATAGGCGGTAGATGAGTATTCAGCGGTAGTGGCGGTGGTAGTTCCGGTCATTCCGCTTATTACCTTTGATACTATTTCTCTAATTTCGTTTTCGGAAATCTGTGCCATAATATGCTTCCTTTCTAATATACAAGCTCTGTTCCGTTTTCACTCAAGAACTCTATCCATTTGTCTGACGGTTTGCTGTCGGTTACTATAACGTCTACCTCACCGGCATCGCACACCTTTGTAAAGGCTATGCGGTCGAACTTTGTAGAGTCAATAGCCAGCACCCGTTTTGCGGCAGAGCTGAAAATTGCCTGTTTCATTTGAGAATCCTTTTCGTTTGAATCGGTGATTCCCATATTTATATCTATACCCTTTGACGAGCAGATAGCAATATCAACGTGGAAATCGCGTATCATTTTTTCTGCGGTGCTGCCAACCAGCGCAAGTGCGCCGGGTTTTAGGCTGCCGCCGGTAGAAAGCACGTTCCAGTCGGTGTTGTCTGCCAACTCGAGCAGAATTTCAACCGAATTGGTTATAAGGGTTATATTTTTCTTTGTTTTAATGCACTTTATAACGTACATCGCGGTCGAGCTGGCGTCTGCCATAACGTAATCGCCGTCGTTTATCATAAGTGCTATTTTTTCGGCTATGCGCTGTTTAAGCTCAACGTTTGCGCGTTTGCGCACGCTTGACGGAAGGTCGACGTTCAGGCTTTTATTGGCAACTGCTCCGCCGTAGGTTTTCTTTGCTATGCCCTCACGGTCCAGCTTTTCAAGGTCGCGTCGGATGGTTTCCTCGGTGACGTCGAACTCACGTGCGAGGTCGGTAACTATTACCTTTCCCTCCATATTAAGGCGCGCGATAATGGCGTTGCGTCTTTCTATTGCAAGCATTCCTATCTCTCCTACAAAATACTTTGCCACATCTTGGGATCGGGATTGGGAATAACCGACGAATCGAGGAACATTCCGTTTTCGCCGGCACCTGCCTGTGCCCTTTCTATTGCGGCGGTAACTGCGGCAACCTCACCGGTAAGCAGCAGATACGATTTTCCGCACATTCCGCGAGCTAAACGCAGCTCGATAAGGTCAACATAAGCCGTCTTAGCAGCGATATCTGCGGCAACGATTGCCGCTGAGGAGGAGTAGGTTTCCAGTACGCCAAGCGCGTTTGGACTGCCCACGTCGGCTGTGCCGTATATCGCGTCGAAAATTGTCGGATGCGGATTGCCGAGCACAAAGCTGTCGATAAGGGTGTCCGGATAGCGCGTCTTTGCTGCGTCTACTGCAGCGCGTACCGCGCTTAAACTTCCCTCTATGAGCACCAAATATTTTCCGGGGCAAACCGTTTTTGCTTCGATTATATCTACCTCGGCGGTTTTTACTAAAAGGTCGGCGGCGGTCATACCTGAGGCCACCGTCTTATACTCGACCATTCCAAGCGCTTTGCTCACTTATGTTCCTCCAAATCTATCTTGCTATCTTAATAAATTTATCGTTTACTGCCTTAACAACTCCGTCGATAGACGAATGAACGCCCACCGAAAGTCCGTCTGCCGCATCGGCTATAAGCTGTCCTACCGTTACCGCATCGCCTTTTTTAACCACGGGTACGGCGGGTGCGCCGATATGCTGTGACAGCATTATTGTTACGGTTTTGGGTGTTATAACGTCATCCAGCATCGGTGCCGTCTTATTGTACTTATCAACACCTATGCGTGCCGCCAGTCTGCTCATCGGAACACGGCGGTAACGACGTGCAGGGCTTACGCCCTCGCTCTTTTTTTGTTCAGGCTTTAGTCCCGCTTTGCGGTTGTCTGCCTTTGCAGCCGCAAGCAATGTACGGGGCGAAAGTCCCTGACCGCAGGAATACATTTCACAAAGGCCGCAGCTGCTGCAGTAGGCAGCGTCCAAGTACGGCTCTTTTTCCATTGCGTGGGACGCAACCAACATAAAATGCGCGGGGTCTATTGAATGACCAAGCAACGCACGGGGACAAAGGTCGGTGCAGTAGGTGCACTGACAGCAAGCCGCCATCGCTCTTTTAATATCAATAGACTGCTTTTCCTGCTTCTTTTTTACTATGTAATGGTCGCAGGGCAATAAAAGCACTGCGTTTGTTGTCTTTTTTACAACATCAAACCGATTTCCAAGGCTTCCCATCATAGGACCGCCCAGGACAATTTCGTAACTTTCCAGCGTGCTGCCGCCTGCATAGTCGATAAGCTCGCCTATCGTGGTGCCCACCGGCACGCGAAGTGTCATCGGTTTTTTAACCTCACCCGCTACCGTGACGAATTTGTGTGTTACGTTTTCGCCCTCAAGCGCGTGATAAACATTGTATATTGTTTCAACGTTGAACACCGTAACACCAACCGATATCGGAAGTGCTCCGGCCTCAACCACTCTGCCCGTCGCCTCGTATATGAGCACGACCTCGTCACCTGCGGGATAAACCTCGGGCAAACGGCAGACCTTTATGTTTTCAAAGGAATCAAGTAGGCTTTCTACGGCTGCCAGGGCATTTTTGTATGAGCCCTTTATTCCGATAATTACCTGCTTTGCTCCTACAGCTTTCGAAATCAAATCGAGCGTGCCTAAAATTTCGTAAGCGTTACGCTCTAAAAGCTGACGGTGCAGCTTTAGCAGCGGCTCACACTCGGCACAGTTAAGAATCAATGTATCTGCGCGAGCATCGAGCTTGGCATAGGTGGGGAAACCTGCCCCGCCTGCGCCTACAACACCGCTTGATTTAATTGTCTTAACCAACTCGTCGTAGTTCATCTAAAAAACTCCGGTAAACTAAATATTGTCGTCTATTATTCCTACTATAGCCGCATCAATAGGTGCGGTGGACTGACCGCAGCCGATACGTGCCGCACTGCCGGTAGCAACCAAAACGTTTTCGCCAATGCCGGCGCCTACGTTGTCAACGGCAACAAACGTGTCTCCGCCTTCCTGCGGTTTTATTATCATAAACTTGCTGCCTACTAAATTTTCGTTCTTTCTTGTGGAAACTACACTTCCTACAACCTTACCAATAATCATTACAAGTTACCTCACATTTTAATAGAATAGGCCTCCGGGGGGGGGAAGGCCCCGGGACTTCTGTCTTTTCTTTCTTAAGCGGCCGGA
>JAZUOJ010000067.1:0-7236 GCA_045604625.1 Acutalibacteraceae bacterium
AGCTACCGGTCGCCAGTCGCCGGCTGCCAGCTTTGAGTGAGGTGAACATATGAGTAGCTATAAAGATTTATTAGTATGGCAAAAATCCATACAACTTGTTACTGAAGTTTATAGACTTTCAAAAACTCTTCCAAAAGAAGAAGTTTATGGTTTGGTTTCACAAATGCAAAGAGCGGCAGTGTCCATACCGAGTAATATTGCAGAAGGACACGATAGAAACTCAGATAAAGAGTTTAGCCAGTTTTTGTGTATTGCAAGAGGATCTTTAGCAGAATTGGAAACTCAACTTATAATAGCCAAAAACTTAGATTATATAAATCAAGAACAAATGACATACATATCAAATAATTGCTATGAAATTGGCAAAATGATAAATGGACTTTTAAAAAGAATAAAATAGCTACCAGCTGCTGGGTAAGAATTCTGGAGACTGGCGACTGGGGACTGGCGACTAATTCCTGAAAGGATGATATTATGAAAACAAAAACTAACAGAACATTAAGAAAGACATTGAGTATAGCTCTATGCCTTGCTCTTGTAATGAGCTGTGCGCCGATTTTAAGCTTTAGCGTAAGCGCTGAAGATATTGTAATTACAGAAGGGCAGTCCTTGGCTGTGTACGGCGATGATTCTGTAACCTTGAAGTTCATTCCGGAAAGTGACGGAGAATATACGTTGAAATCCGATTCCACCTCCGATCCCTATGTAAATCTTTATAATGCTGATATGGAGCATCTTATAGGAGCAGATGATACTGACTTTGGGCTTGATTTTGTACTTACATATACATATACGGCAGGAGAGGTATATTACTTTGTTTTAAGTGACTATGAGGGTACTATAGATTATTATGTTCTTCTTACAAAAGCTCATGAGCACCAAGGCGGTGAGGCTACCTGCAGAGGCAAAGTGTGTACAATTTGCGGAGAATATTACGGCGAAGCTGATTTAACAAAGCATCAGGGCGGTACGCCAACTTGTAGGGGTCAGGAATGTGAGCTTTGTTACACGTACTATGGTGAAATTGATGAAGACAATCACGAATTCGTAGGTTCTCCCACTTGTCAGGGAGAATATTGTTACCTTTGTGATGAATATATAATAGGTGAAGTAGATCCGGATAATCATATTTGGGACAATGGTACTTGTATTTGCGGTGCGGTCTGCGAAGAGCATATATGGGAAAACGGTTGTTGTAGTATTTGCCTTGCGGACCATGATCATCAGGAGTTTGATGATGATGGAAAATGTACAGTTTGCGATTATCAGTATTACAGCGTTGTTGTAATCAGCGATGCAATAAAAGAATACTATTGTGACTTATACGAGGCAGTTGATAACGCACCCGAAGGCAGTACCATAAAGCTTATTGACAACTGCGGTACGTGGGGTGACAACATTTATTTTGAAAAATCGGTTACTCTGGACCTTAACGGTCGGATGATTGATTGTGTATCTTCTGAAAATCTTGTTTTTAACGCTAACGTGACGATCGAGGATTCTGTGGGAACAGGAGTTTGCGAATATATTGACTTGGAATTTAACACCCTTTGCACAATAAACGGCGGTAAATTTACCAGTTATTTAAGCTTCAATGCAGAAGGTACAACTGCAGAGGATTACCTGGGGGAAAATAAATATTTCTATAGCCTGGGTGAGGTTTGTGCAACAGAACCCGTTGACGCTTCACAAGCTACAAACTTAACGTATGTTAAGGTTGCAAGCAACAGCGGTTGCGACAATGAAAACGGCATTTGTATTTACTGCGGAAACCTTGATGTTCCTGAGCTTAACAGTGAAAACTACTATGAAATCGATAATGCAGGTAAGCTCTTATGGTTTGCTCAGCAGGTCAATGATGAGGGCGACGCCGACGCCTGTGCAAAGCTGACTGCCCATATAAACCTTGATAACAGACTCTGGACTCCCATCGGCGAGATATACGGAAATAGTTTTTGTGGTGTCTTTGACGGTGACGGTCACATCATAAGAGGCTTGAACGTGGATGGCTACAATGACGGCCTCGGCTTCTTCGGTAAGGTAAGTAACGGTACAGTCAAGAATTTCACCATCTATGGTGATGTGTTCGTGAACACCGAGGTCGATTACGTAGGTGGTGTTATTGGCTCGGCTTGCGGTGTGAACGGTGAAACTGACGGTGAACAACGCAACGGCGCAATCATTCAGAACGTTACCTCTTATGTGAATCTTTACGTATATGAACATAGCGTAGGTATGATAGGCGGCTTTGTAGGATCCGCAAACCACGAGAGTCTGTTTGAAAATTGTGCCTGGTACGGCACCTTTGATGCAGGTGAATACCGTGTGGATAATGGCGCAGGCGGATTTATCGGCAAGATTCAGGAGAATACCGGTAAAGTGACCATCCGTAACTGCGGTGCATACGGAACGCTCAGAATGAATTACGAAATGGGTAGCTATATTGCAGATGATATTGATTCGAATACCATTTATATTGGCGGATTTATAGGCGTTTCCAACACAGACACTTCCATTGAAAACTGCCTGTTTGCAGGTGAGTTTGAGCGCGGTGACAACCTGACCGACGAGGCTCAGCTTTCGGCATTTGGCACCTTGAAAGGCGTTAAAGCAATCAAGAATTGTTATTACCTCGGTGACGACGGTCTTGCGGCTGTACACAGCGATTCGCCTCTGAAACCCGGAGAAAATATAGAGATCATAAGTGTAACCAAGGCGCAGCTTGCCTCGGGCGAGGTTGCATATCTCTTAGGCGAAGCTTGGGGACAGAGGAGTAACATAGGCGGCTCTTTCCCCGTGCCTACCGATAACGAGCTTTACAAGGTTGTAACAGTGGGCGAAACAGGTAACTACTCCGTAGCAAGCGTTGGCGATACAAACGGTGACGGAACAGTTGATATAAACGACTATCAGGCGATGGTTAATACGGTAGCTTCGGGTGGTCACGCTCAGAGCGAGACCGAAAGCTACGGTGATATCATAAAGTACGACCTTAACGGCGACGGCTACGTTGACGCTCTCGACGCCGCTCTTATGCACAACGTAATTGGCGGAAACAAGACGGTTGACGTGTATGCGGTTGGCGACTTTGATATTGACGGCAACGTATATGAAGAAGGAGATGTTTTATCCATGGCAAAGGCAATAAAGAATCCCGAAGCCCTTACAACCTATGAGAAATACGCTTGCGACTTAAATGCAGACGGAAAGGTTTCTTATGATGACCTGAACACACTTACAAGTATGTTCCCTTATTATTTTGTAGGTGAGGAATAAGCGATAATTAAAGCTTTCCGAAAGGAAGATACTATGAAGACAAAAACTAGCAAAGCTATAAAAAAACTACTGAGCATAATCCTTTGCCTTGCTCTTATGATTGGTTTCACTTTGTCAAATTTTAGTGTCATTGCGAGTGCGGGCAGTTGTGGTGATAACGTTACTTGGGTAATGAGTGGATTATACACCCTTATAATTGATGGCTCAGGAGATATGGATGACTTTGTTCCTTATTATAATCAGCCTTGGTATGAATACGCTTCTCGAATTACGAGTGTTATTATAAGGGATGGAGTAACCTCTATCGGCAACAGTGCTTTTAAATATCTTATAAACCTTACCGATATATCAATGGCTGATAGTGTAACTGAAATAGGGAGTGACGCATTCGGGTACTGTGAGTCTCTTTCATATATCAAATTACCTGAAAACCTGACAAAAATAAACTCATATGCTTTTTTCTTTTGTAAACAACTCGATGATGTCATAATTCCCGAAAGTGTTACAACGATAGGTAGTTATGCTTTTGATTCATGTTATGAATTATCCGGAATTAATATTCCCAAAAATGTAGTCTCTATAGGGACGTGTGCATTCCAAAATTGTAAAGCTCTTCAGGCTATCAATGTTGATGTTGAAAATAAATATTTTGAAAGTGACGCTCAAGGTGTTCTATTCTCTACAGGCAAGGTTAATTTGATTCAGTATCCTTTAGGTAGTCCAACCGCCGAGTACGATATACCAAGTGGTGTAAAGGTTTTAAAAGAGGCATCCTTTTTTTCGTCAAAAAATCTGGAAAATATAACAATTCCCGAATCAGTGAACACCATAGAGAAAGAAGCTTTTGCACGCAGTGTTGCACTTGTTTCAGTAACAATTCCGAAATCGGTGCAAAATATGGGCGATATGATTTTTTATTCATGCGAAGCTCTTGAATCTGTAATAATTTATGCTGAGATTACTGAGTTACCAACAAGCACTTTTTTTGAAAGCGCAAAGTTAAAAATGGTCGTTCTTCCACCAAGCATGAAAGTAATAAAAAACGATGCATTTTTCAATTGCAGCTCACTTACGGGTATTGTTATACCGAAATCAGTGGAGACGATTGAAGATGAGGCATTCGGCCGTTGCGTAAGTCTTGAAAATGTGTATTATTTGGGTACTGTGGAGCAATGGTCTGCAGTCACCATAACAGAACCTGAGATTGCAGATTACGGTAATAAGTATCTGGTAGATGCCACCATACACTATTGCCGTGAAACAGAAAAAGTTGATTCCAACTGTACGAATCTCGGTAAACAAAGTGGAATATATTGTGATGAATGCCAAGAATATGTTTTCGGAGGCGAAGAAATTCCCATCTCACCCGATAAACATAACTACCAAAACGGAAAATGCTCTTATTGCGGATTGATGGACTTACCGGTCAAGAATGCTGAAGGGTATTATGAAATAGGAAATCTTGGTAGCTTTATTTCATTTGCAGAGCAATTTAATAGTGGAAATTTAGGCTCAACAGTAAATGCGATTCTCACGGCGGATATCGACCTTGAAGGTTTCTCCTGGATACCTATAGGCAAAGCCTCTACAAAGTACAAGGGCGTTTTTGACGGCCAGGGTCATACAATTTCAAACTTTAATATGACAATCACAGGCGCAGGTAACTGGGGCTTGTTCGGTTACGCCACGGGTGAAGGCACGGTAATCAAGAACTTCTCAATCAGTGGTGATGTAACCACAGCGCTTACCTCTAACGTGGATGTTCAGTATGGTGTTGTGGGTCAGGCAGATGGTACGGCTGAAATAAGAAACGTTCATTCTTCGGTTAATCTCACTTCAGAAGATGCTTATCAAAAGAAATATTTTGGTGGTATCGTTGGCAGAACAGGTAATATTACTGTAGATATGTGTTCATATAGCGGAAAGCTTTCCCTTGGCAGCAACACACTTGACTGTGTGGGTGGCATAGTTGGTTATGTTTACAACGGCAAAACTGCCAAAATTAATAACTGCGGCTTTTACGGAAATATTGAGTCTGCCTATTCAGGTGGAAATGTTGGCGGAATTCTCGGCTATTATAACGGTGAAAATGCAAAGGCCTTGACTATATCAAATTGCCTGAGCATCGGTGCATTACCTTCAGGTAGAGGTGCTGTTATAGGAACAATAAACAATTACGGTTCAACAAATGCAGGCTCAAATAACTATTATCTTGATGGTTTGGCTCATTCTGTTACTAACATTACAGCAAACTCAGCCTCGCAGAAGAACATTGAAAACGGCAGAATTGCGTACTATCTTCAAAGCAATAACACCGAGCAGGTTTGGGGGCAGGATATTGATAATGGCAAACCGAGGCAGTATGTACCTACAATAAACGCAGGCAAGCTTTATAAGGTTACTGTGTGCGGAGGGGACACCGGATATTCAAATAGCAGTGAAACTAATGGCCATAACTTTATTGATTATAAGTGTGTTTTCTGCGGAATGTATACTCAACCACCAAAAGCCGATACATATTATCTGATTTCAAACATAGGTCACCTTTTATGGTGGCAACAAGCTATAAATGAAGCCGGCGACAATGAAATGTATGTTAAGCTTGTTGCAGATATTGATTTGAATCCGGGCTATGTGTTTAATGAAGACGGAACTGTGCTTTATAACGGTGAGCCTGTTACAAGCGGATGGTACGAATGGACACCCATGGGAACAGAAGAAGAGCCATCAGGAGGCGACTTTTTAGGAAATAATCACACAATAAGCGGAATTTACATAAACTCCGATATTGATCACGCAGGCTTTTTTGGCGTTACTTATAATGCTAATATTAAAGGCTTTAATATCAGCAATGCGTATATAAAAGGTAAAACCTCTGCAGGTGGCCTTTGCGGCAAGGCTATGTATAGCAAAATAACAAATTGTGTTAGTAATGCTACTGTCAGCGCAGAGAATAATGCAGGCGGAATATGCGGAGAAATATACCAAACAAATTTTTATCAGTGCGGTAATAACGGTAATATTGATGGTTATTATGCAGGCGGCATTTGTGGTTATGAGCCAATGGGTGAACTTGGTAAAGTGTATTTCGGCTATATGGAAAATTGCTACAATACAGGCGATATAACCGGCGAAAGCTATGCGGGTGGCCTTTTCGGCTTCCGAATTGATACTCAATGCTATAACTGTTTTAATATAGGTAAGGTAACGAGTGATGCTAATGCTTATGACATATCCTCTTTCCATTTTAATAACCAAAATTCCTACTATCTTTCCGAAACAGAAACAGAGGACGGCGGTAAGACAGTCGAGCAATTTGCAAGCGGTGAGGT
The DNA here is from genome assembly GCA_045604625.1 of Acutalibacteraceae bacterium. GTDB lineage: Bacteria > Bacillota > Clostridia > Oscillospirales > Acutalibacteraceae > SIG589. Next base: position 6,609 of record JAZUOJ010000067.1, read on the forward strand.
TGCATATCTTCTCCAGCAAGGTAATACCGAGCAGGTTTGGGGACAGATGAGCAATACAGAAGGCTCACTTCCTATTATTACAGATAATGAGCTTTACAAGGTTGTAACAGTAGGTGGAACAGGTAACTACTCTGTCGCAAACGTTGGTGACACTAACGGTGACGGAACAGTTGATATAAACGACTATCAGGCGATGGTTAATACGGTAGCTTCGGGCGGTCACGCTCAGAGCGAGACCGAAAGCTACGATGATATCATAAAGTACGACCTTAACGGCGACGGCTACGTTGACGCTCTCGACGCTACTCTTATGAACCTCTTAATTAACGGTTTAACAACTGTTGATGTTTATGCAGTCGGGGACTATGACTTAAACGGCATTGCATTTGAAGAAGCAGACATTAAAGCAATAAAGCACGCTATAGAAAACCCCGAAAAGCTTGCTAAGTCGGATCGTAGCCATGTCGTACTGTGAGCCAAGGAGTTGATAATATGCCTTGTCTTCCTAAGACCGCTTGGCCTCCGACTTGTTTATGCAGTCGGTGACTATGAGTTAAACGGCATTGCATTTGAAGAAGCAGACATTAAAGCAATAAAGCACGCTATAGAAAACCCCGAAAAGCTTGCT
>JAZUOJ010000068.1:0-31472 GCA_045604625.1 Acutalibacteraceae bacterium
ACTTTTTTGCAACCTCTGGCACGGTGGTGCCGCCTTCTGTCGCTTTGCGGATCAGCTTGTCGTCTATATCGGTAAAGTTCTGAACAAAGGTTACCTCGTTGCCGCGCCATTCAAGATAGCGGCGCAGTACGTCGAAAACGCACAAAGGACGTGCGTTTCCGATATGAATGTAGTTATAAACGGTCGGTCCGCAGGCGTAAATTTTATATTCACCCTCGACTATCGGGCGAAGCTCTTCCTTCGTGCGGGTTAATGTGTTAAATATTTTCATTCTTTTCAAGCCTTTCTTCAAGTTCCTTAATTTTCATCTCAAGTCTGCAAATTTCCTGGGAAACAGGGTCGGGTATGTGAATCTGGTCCATAGGTTTCACGCGAACGCCGCCACGTTTTACAACGCGGGCGGGAACACCTACAACCGTGCTGTCGGGCGGTACTTCCTCAAGCACCACCGCGCCCGAAGCGATTCGCGCACGGTCGCCAACCTTAAAGGGTCCCAGTACCTTTGCGCCGCTGCTTATCATAACGCCGTTTCCTATAGTCGGGTGGCGTTTTCCTTGGTCTTTGCCGGTTCCGCCGAGCGTTACGCCCTGATAAATCAGAACGTCGTCACCTATTTCGGCGGTTTCGCCTATTACGACGCCGGTGCCGTGGTCGATAACCAGACGTCTGCCAAGCTTTGCGGCGGGGTGAATTTCTATTCCCGTCTTGCGCACCGCACGCTGCGAAATGTAGCGCGCGATAAACTTCATATTGTGACGGTAAAACCAGTTAGCCTTTCGGTGCATACGAATTGCACGAAAACCCGGATACAGAAAAAATATTTCAAGCGCGCTGCGCGCAGCAGGATCACGCTCACGAAAAGCGGCTATATCTTCCCTTAATCTGTCAAACAAAAAATCATCTCCTAAAATAAAAACCGCCTTCGCTGCATACGCAACGGAGGCGGTGTAAACCACGGTTCCACTCCTGTTTATAACTCGGTGAAAGATTTCTTTCGCGGCGGATAACGGTGCCTGCCGTGCCGCCATTTCCTGCGGCATGCTGTCGGGCTGCAATTTTCGCCAGCGCACTTTGTGGCTCTTGCACCAACCGAGCCCTCTCTTTACCCGTGCGAAGGTTACTTTTCCCGATAAACGCATCTCTTATGATGTTAATACATTATATTATAATTTTCCCAATTTGTCTACAATTATTTTGTGGGGTCTATTGCGGCTCTGTTCTGCCAAAGATAAATCACGCCCGAAATTACGGTAAGAACGGCAGACAGCCACAAAAGCGCTGTAAGGAAAATATGTGTTCCGTAAACCACTGCATCGGGCAGGTAAACCACGCTCTTTACGCTTTCGACAGCGAGAACGGCGATAATTGCCGCCATCTGGCTAACGGTCTTTGCTTTGCCCCACATGTTGGCTGCTATAACCTTGCCGCCGCCTACGCATACGAGGCGAAGCGACGTAATTGTGAACTCGCGGAACAGCACGATAAATACTATCCACACGATTCCCGCGCAGTAATTCTTTGCGAGCAGGCCCAAAAACGCCGAGGTGGTGAGCATTTTGTCGGCAAGCGGGTCTAAAAACTTGCCGAAATCGGTTATAAGATTATGCTTTCGGGCAATTTTTCCGTCAAGCATATCGGTAAACGAAGCAAGCGCGAACACTATAAGCGCCGCAAAAAAGTGTCCCTCAAATTTTGCAACCATAGTAAACATAAAAATCGGGGTTGCTATCATTCTGATTACGGTTAGTTTATTCGGCAGATTCATATACTTCTTCTCCTAACAAATCATATTCTATGCTGTCGTTAATTTGTACCTTTACGTAATCGCCTATAACCTTGGGCGAATCGGTGATAAAGAAAATTTTGCCGTCAATTTCGGGTGCGTCGGCGGGGCTTCGTCCAAAATAACAACGGATGAAGTTATCGTATCCCTCGATAAGCACCTCGGTAACGGTGCCGACCTTTTCGGCATTTTTCTCTGCCGCAATGGTCATCTGCTCGTTCATTATGTTTTCGCTGCGGTCAAGCTTTACCTGCGGGTCTATCTGGTCGGGGAACAGGGCAGCAGGGGTATCCTCCTCGGCCGAATAGGCGAAACAGCCCAGTCGGTCAAAGCGCCATTTCTTTACAAACTCGGCAAGCTCGCAAAACTCCTCCTCGGTTTCGCCGGGGAAGCCGGTTATGAGGGTTGTGCGCAGAGTAACGTCGGGCAGAACCTCGCGTATGTGGGCAAGGGTTTTTTCAAGCTCTGCCTTGCTTCCTTTGCGGTTCATCTTATTTAAAATTCTGTCGTTACAGTGCTGAATGGGTATATCAAGATATTTACAAAGCTTTGGTTCGTCGCGAAGTGCGAAAAGAAGCTCGTCTGTTATTTTGTCGGGATATGTATAGAGTGTACGTATCCAATGAATGCCCTCAACCTTACAAAGCTCACGCAGTAGGCGGGGAAGGGCGTATTCGCCGTAAATGTCAATGCCATAAGCGGTGGTGTCCTGTGCCGTTACCACAATTTCGGTAACACCCTGTGCCGCAAGCTCCTTTACTTCCTCCAAAATATTTTCAATTTTTCTGGAACGGAAGCGGCCGCGTATCTGCGGGATGGCGCAGTACGTACAGCAGTTGTCGCATCCGTCGGCAATTTTTATATACGCCGTATAGGGTGCGCCGCCTAATATTCTTTTGGCATCAAGATTTAACGAAAACTTTTCGCCGTAGGAGTTTTTTACATCTCCGCCCAGCGCGCTTTTTATAAGCTCGGCTATTTTTGCGTTGCTGCCGATACCCACAACCATATCAACCTCGGGTATTTCCTCGGTAATATCGTCGCGGTAGCGTTCGGCAAGGCAGCCGGTTACCACCAATAGCTTTAGTTTTCCTTCACTTTTATAGCGTGATGCCTCCAGAATGTTTTCAATTGCCTCCTGCTTTGCATCCTCTATGAATCCGCAGGTGTTGATAACAATTACGTCGGCATCTGCCTCGTGCGGGACAAGCGTAAAGCCCGCACATTTAAGGGTGTACAACATCTGCTCGGCGTCGACCTGATTTTTCGGACATCCGAGCGACACCATTGCAACCTTATATGACATTAGTATTCCTCGCAGTTTTCTAAATTTTCAGAATAGTTTTTCAGCGCCGCCTTTACGTCACTCCACGAAAAGCCTTTTCGTATTAGTGCGGCATAAACCTTTTTTACACCGTCCTCGCTCGATAGGCGATTTTTATATTTTGTGCGCAAAAGCTCGGCTATTTGTCCCGCCGCGTCGGGGGAGAGGTCGGCTACAACCTCGCGAATAATATCGCGCGGTACGCCCTTTACGAAAAGTTTTCGTTCGATTTCCTTTTGGGAAACGTTTGCCGCACAAAGATTTTCTGCAAGACGCCGTGCATACTGCATATCGTCCACAAGTCCAAGCTCTTCCATACGCGAGGTGGCATATTCTGCCGCCTCGTATGAGAAGTTACGGCAAAGCTTTGTATACAGCGCGCGTCTTGAATGGTCGGCGCGGGAGAGATACCAAAGCGCGCGCGACTTTGCGCGGTCACACTCCGACAAAAGACAAAGTTTTTTCATTTCCGCCTCTGTCAGAACGCTTTTTTCTTTGATACCCGCCGCGGCAACGGTTTCGCTGTTGAGCAAATATTCCTCGCCGTCGGCTATTACCGCTACGATACCTTTTCTTCGCGGCTTTATTTCGGTTACCGTCATTATTCGTCAACCGCTACGTCTATGTTTATCTTCTTGCGTCTTTTGGGAGCTTCTTCCTCCTCAGTGGCTGGGGGAGTTACCTTTGCAGTAGCGACCTCTTCACTTGCGCCGCCCTCACCTATGCCTGCGGCCAGGAATATTTTTTCTTCCAGCTCACGTGCAAGCTCGGGGTTGTCGGCAAGGATAACCTTTACGTTGTCGCGGCCCTGTCCCAGGCGGGTTTCGCCGTAATAGAACCACGCGCCGGAACGTTTAATTACCTCGTACTCAACACCGAGGTCAACAATTTCGCCCTCGCGCGATATACCGGTACCGTACATAATATCAAAGGTTGCCTCGCGGAACGGGGGAGCCACCTTGTTTTTAACTATCTTAGCGCGGGTACGTGAGCCTATCATTTCACCGTTTACCTTAATGGTTTCGGTGCGGCGAACGTCTATACGAACCGATGCGTAGAACTTAAGCGCACGGCCACCGGTTGTGGTTTCGGTGGGTCCGTAGATTACGCCAACCTTTTCGCGCAACTGGTTAATGAATATTGCAACACAGTTAGACTTTGAAATTGCGCCGGCGAGTTTACGGAGAGCCTGCGACATAAGTCTTGCGTGGAGGCCAACGTGTGAATCGCCCATTTCACCCTCGATTTCGGCGCGGGGAACGAGTGCGGCAACCGAGTCGATTACCACAATGTCGATTGCGCCAGAACGAACAAGAGCTTCGGTTATTTCAAGTGCCTGTTCACCCGTGTCGGGCTGTGAAACCAAAAGCGCGTCAATATCTACGCCCAGATTTTTGGAGTAAATAGGATCGAGCGCGTGCTCAACGTCGATAAATGCCGCTGTGCCGCCCTTGCGCTGTGCCTCGGCTATTGCGTGAAGCGCAAGCGTGGTCTTACCGGATGATTCCGGTCCGTAGATTTCTACTATTCTTCCGCGCGGAAGTCCGCCTATACCGAGTGCCATATCAAGCGATACCGAGCCGGTGGGAATATGCTCGACCTCCATACCGATATTTTCGCCAAGTCTCATTACCGCGCCCTTACCAAACTGTTTTTCAATGTGGCTGAGTGCGGTTTCCAGTGCTTTTGTCTTATCTTCTGCCATAATAATTCTCCTTTTTTTATTACGGTTTAATTATATATTAACGAGAGTCCCAAAAACGACTCTCTCGTTTCCGCCAAAGTCTTTTCTTACCCCGACGTTTTGAAGTCCTGCGGAACTAAACAGTTCGGAAACCTCCGCCGCCTGGTCAAAACCTATTTCCACAGCCATCATACCGCCCGCCTTAAGACAGGGAAGGTAATTTTTAAGTATCTGCCTATAGAAATAAAGTCCATCCTCTCCTCCGTCGAGTGCGGTTTTGGGTTCTTTCTGTACCTCTTTTTCGAGCGTTTTTAAATCGCCGCTTCTTATATACGGCGGGTTGCTGAGAATAAGGTCGTATTCTCCCTTGCCGGGTTCTGTTACGTCACCCTTTACCGCCCTGACGCCCGACTCGTTTCTTGCAATATTTTTCCCTAAAAACTCGAGCGCCTGTTCATATTTTTCCAGCGCAAAAACCGTCGCGTTTTTACAGTTCTTTTCAAGTGCTATCGCCACACAACCGCTGCCGGAGCAAAGGTCGATACAGCACACCTCTCTGTCACCCGCAAACTCTATGGCGACGTCACAAAGAATTTCTGTATCGGGGCGGGGGATAAGCACGCCCGGTCCCACGAAAAAGGGGAGAGAGTAAAACTCCCATTCGCCCAGTATGTACTGTAGCGGTTCACCGTTTTCGCGGCGTGATAACAGCTCATTAAGCGCGTTCTTTTCTATATTACCGTTTTTCTCAAGCGCCCTGCAAAGCTCGGCCGCTTCAAAACGAAAGGCCTCTATTCCCGCAGCGCGCAAACGTTCGCCTGCGAATGCTTTTGCTTCACCCAGCGTCATTTTACCACCTGTCATCTTCGGGGTTTTCAGGGATTACTTCCTTTACCGCCGCAATAGCAATTTCTATCATACCGTCCTCCGGCTCCTTGGTGGTGAGACGCTGAAGCCACAGTCCCGGTGCTGCAATTATACGGGTAAACAGGTTGTCGTGTCTGCCGCAGATTTTAAGCAGCTCGTATCCTACTCCGCAAATAAACGGAATCATAAGTATTTTTACAAGAACCCACACCGCTACGTTATCGTAAACGCCGCGGAAAAGTAACTGTGCCACCGTGGAAAACACAAATCCCACAAGTATCATAAGTATCATAAACGAGGTGCCGCAACGCGGGTGAAAACGGCTCTGCTCGCGGACGTTTTCAACGTTAAGTTCCAGCCCCTTTTCGTAGCAGAAAATTGTTTTATGCTCGGCGCCGTGATACATAAACACGCGACGGATATCCTTCATATTAGACACCGCCCAAACGTAGCACACGAAAACCGAAATTTTAATTATCTGCTCCATAAGTGCACGCGCAAAAGAGGGGAGAGCGCCGCCTAAAAGCCAGTCCACTCCGCCGACAACCAGTCGCGGAACCAGCATAAACAACACTATAGCAAGTGCAACGCCCAGCACCGATGCGATTACCATTACTACCGACATCAGAGCGTCCGAAAATTTTTCGCTTTTCTTTTCGCCGTTCTCGTCGACCTCTTCAATTTCGGTAAAGCCCGACTTATCTGCCGATATCATAAGAGCCTTATAACCCGTTATCATCGACTCCACAAAGTTAACAACACCGCGAAGCACGGGTAACTTTAAAAACTTTAGTTTATCTTTTATAGTTTTTTCGCCGAAATCCGAAACGTCGATTCCGCCGTCAGGCAGGCGCACCGCCATACAGGTTTTCTTTGGGCCCTTCATCATAATGCCCTCGATGAGTGCTTGTCCGCCTATAGAAGTTTTTTTGCTCATTTTTATTCCTCTGTTGTTTCTATGTTTTCTGCCTCGCTTACGGGAGGTATTATTTCTTCGGTTATTTCCTCAACGGGTTCGGTCACCGGCAGCGCAACCGTAACGGTGGTTCCTACGCCCTCCGTACTCTCAAGGAAGAGTAGTCCGTTATGCTGTTTTACTATTTCATCGGCAACGGCAAGTCCGATTCCCGAGCCGCGCACCTTTTTGTTTGATTTAAAGAATTTTTCCTTTACTCTGTCAATATCCTGCGCGGGTATGCCGACACCGGTATCGTTTACCTTTGTTAAAACGGCGCCCTCTTCTTCAAACTGCGACACGATTACGTGGCCGCCCTTTTCGGTGTATTTAATGGCGTTGTCTATAATATTTATAAACACCTGCTTTAGGCGGTCGCGGTCGCCCTCAACAAACAGCGAACCCGGCACGGGTAGGAACGTAAGCTCTATTTCCTGCTGCTTTGCAAGTTCAACATACATATCTACAGCGTCTGCCAGCACGCGGCAAACGTCTATAATACCAACCTCTATATGAAGTCTGCCGGTCTGCATACGCGAAAAGTCAAGCAGCTCTTCAACCAATCCAGAAAGACGTTCGCTTTCGCCAAGCACAACGTCTAGTCCCTTTTTTACAATCTCGTCGTCGGTTCCGACCGACATTTTTGCGGTTTCGCCCCAACCGCGTATAGCGGTAAGCGGGGTGCGAAGCTCGTGCGATACCGACGAGATAAAATCGTTTTTAAGACGGTCGGCCGATTTAAGCTCGCCCGCCATAAAGTTGATGGAATCGCAAAGCTGACCGATTTCGCTTTCGCTTGGTACGGCAATGCGCGAATCAAAGTCGCCCATTGCAATTTTTCGCGCCATTTTGCTAACGTCCTCAATAGGACGGACAATTGAACGTATAAAGTATATACCGGAGGCCCAGATAAGGGACAAAAACGCCACGCCTACAACTACGCAAATAGAACACAGCAGCCAAACCTTTCTAAGCGTCGGTTCAAGCGATACAACCCAGCGAATGGCGCCGTTCGAGCCGTTACCGAAGTCGGTAAGCACCGTGGTTTCAGCCATTACGCGCTCGCCTGCCGCATTTTTTCCTATCCACTTTACCGGACCGCCGCCCGAAACCGCCTGTGTGTAGTCGGGCATTTGCTCTGCGGTGGGCTCAAACCCGTTTGATGCAACTATTACCGAGCCGTTGCTGTCTATTATTTGAATTTCCAGCTTGTCTTTATATTCAAACTGCTCAACATACTCCTTCGCACGGTCGGGGTATTCAACCGAACTACAGGTTGCAAGCAGGGAAAGCCCCTTGCTGCAGTCACGCGCCGCGTCATATACCGCAGTATAGTAGCGGTTTTGTATTATTATACAAAGCAGTATTTCCAAAACCGTAATTACTGCCGCCATGACGAGAAAAACATTCAAAAACCAGCGTCTTGATATGCTTTTTCCGGTGACCTTTAACTCAAGCTCCATCGTGTCCTCCAAAAATTATTCTGCGGTATCCCATTTGTAGCCCATTCCCCAAACCGTAACAAGGTTTTTGGGCTTGGACGGGTCCTCCTCTATCTTCATTCTGAGTCGGCGTATGTTTACGTCTACTATCTTTTCTTCGCCGTAATATGCCTCGCCCCAGACCTTTACCAAAATATCGCCTCTGCTAAGCGCTGTGTCCGGGTTGGTGAAAAAGTATTCCATTATCTGGAACTCAACCTGTGTAAGCTCTATATCCTTTCCGTTTTTGGAAAGCGTGCGCTTGCGGATATTTAGAGTAAAATCTCCGAGCTTTATCTCGTCGGAGTTTTGTGCGCGCATACCGCTGTTGTGCATATCTACACGGCGGTAAAGCGAATCTACACGCGCCAAAAGCTCGCTCGGGCTGAAGGGCTTTGTGATATAGTCGTCGGCGCCCATCATAAGTCCGCTTATTTTATCCATCTCCTGCGTGCGGGCGGTAAGCATTATAATGCCCAGCGCGCTGGAACGGCGGCGAAACTCCTTACAAAGCTCGAACCCATCCATTCCCGGAAGAGAAATATCGAGCAGCGCAATATCAAACGACGGGTCGTCGTTAAATATTTCTATTGCCTCCTCGGCGGAGCCTGCTTCAACCGTTTCGTATCCCGCACGGTTAAGGTTTATTGCTTCAAAACCGCGTATCGCAGCCTCGTCCTCGACAAGAAGAATCTTTTTCATAACTCGCTCCTATCCTATTTTTTTGATTAGTTTTATGATTTGTTCATCAGAAAGGGCTTCGGTTCCCTCGTATTTTGATTTTTGAACGGCGTAAACCACCGCGTTTCCGGTCAGCGCTTCTGTCCATTCGCCGGAATCCTTAACGTCCGATATCCAGTTGTTTTCGCTGGCCGCCATAACCTTAAACAGTGCGACCCCGCGTTTTTGCTCTTTCGTGTCATACAAGTAGAAGGTGCGCACGCGTGACTCAACGTTTCTCGTGACGGTTATTTTACCCTGCAGCTCTTTTGGTATTTCAACGTAATATCCGTCGGCGTAATTCATAACCGCGGTAAGTACAACAGCCAAATTTTTTCCGTCAAAACTACACCATTTTGTAACGTAAATTTTTTCGCTGTCGGATGCGCCCTCGTAATCAGGTAAAACCTCCAGCATCGGTATGTCGGGCGAGCCGTCGCCGTTTATGTCCATTATGGAAACCGAAGACGGACGCTCCGTTACTACCTTTCCTATTTCCCTATCAAAAAGCGGGTTTACAAGCTTTCCTCCCGACAGAAAAATTATTTCGGTACAGGTGCCAAGCCCCTTTTGTCCGTCAAGGAAAACCGCAGTCTTTCCGTCAAGCAGTTTTGCCTCGGTCACCGTTTGGTAGGTTGTTACGTTTCCGTCGGTTTCACAAGAGGAAATTTCATTTATTCCGTCGGCTTTAAGCTCGTATAGTCGGGCACTTGCTTTTTTGTCGGCGGTGTTAAGTTTTATTACCATAAGCTCTTTTTGTCCGTCGGTATCCAGGTTGCAGCACAAAAATTCGGTGTAGCTTTCGTTAAGTCGCGGGGTAAGTGTAAGCATAGCGCTATCAAAGCTGTATACCGACACCTGTTTATCAACGCTGCCAAATATGCTCCAACCCACGATAATCTCGCTGGTGCCGTCACCGTTTAGGTCGTTAAACTCAACCTTTTCAACGCCCGACGCCAGCACGGCAACGTCCTTTACCGCTGTCCATTCTTCTTCCTTTTTTGTAAGTACTGCAATATGCATTGAAGATATATTTTCTTTTTGCGTGCTGTAGAATGCTATAGCATCCTCGTTTCCGTTACCGGTAAGATCGTAACGCACGATAGCAGAACGAAACGTGCCGTCGGTGGGGTATTTAAGCGTATACTTTTCGGTCATAAGCGAATCAAGCGCCGCCTTTATTTCCGAAAGCTCGCCTCCCGGCAGCGGTGCCGTAAGCAAATCCTGACCGGACGAAATTATATCGCAACCGCAGAGCAAAACACAAAAAACTATAAGAAGCGCCGAAACGGCAATCCTCTTTATTTTGTTCATTCGACACTCCTCCTTTTAACATCTATAATTATACAGATACATTATAACATATAGAAATGCAAATTAAAACAGTTTTTTAGAATTTTGCAAACAAAAATATTTTTTGTGAAACCGCAGTTTTTCTTTTCATACAACCGCTATTAAATGTTAATTCTTATCATACCCCGCCGAGGACTAAGCGTAAGCTTGAGTCAGGCGACACAGTCGGCTGACGGCGACGAGGCGAATTTTATTAAGGATTTCGGTTTCTAAAGCGCGTCTTTGCTTCCTTTCTCAGCGCAACGAGAAAGGAAGTGCCCCCGCGGCATTAGCGGATCCAAGTTGTTTATACGTAACTACTTGGCGGCTACAATAGAACCAATATTCTTCGTTTCTTTATAAAAAAACCGCACCCAAAAGGGTGCGGTTAAATTTGTTTTATGTTTTAAGAAAATGCTACAGATGAGCCGGTTTTTGTAATGCAAACATAACTCTTTCCTGCATTTGCGGTAAGCTCGGTTCCATCTGCCTTTTTAAAGGAAAGCGCATTGTTGGGTCCGCCCTTTGTCCAGGTGATTTCCTCGTATCCGCCGTTGGAAACGTAGTAGCCTGTGCCACCCTCTAAATGAACCTTATAGTGATTCTTGGTGTCACCCTGGTACGAGCCACAGTTGTGGGGAACGATGGTGGTAAACAGAACGAAAACGTTTTTAAACTCAGCCTTTTCGCCGGTCTTGCAGTCGGTCCATTCCTTGCCCTTATTGTTCTTTACGTAAAGGCCGGTCTGTGCATCGTAGTTAAACCCAGTTACGTACGAGCCGGAGAACGGCACGGTAACGGTCTTGGCTACTGCCGCAGGGGTTGTTACAGTTTCTTCATCGTTAAACTTTATCCAGTCGGGATTTTTTGTGGTTGTGGGGAACTTTTTATCGGTTATTCCGCTTATAAGCATTTCGCCCTTTGTATAACCGGTATGCTCGCTTGAAAGACCGTTAGGCTCGCGGAAACAATATTTTCCGTTTCCGTTTAAATCAAGTGTGTTTATACCGAGCGAGTTTTTAAGCTCTGCAAAGTGGAAATAGTCAAAGCCCCAGTGAACCATATTTGCATCGTGGCCGCAAGCAAGCTCTAAAAATACCTCGCGAGCAGAACGAACGTTACCTACCTGTGCTAAAACCGACGGGTCCTTTGTAACGCCGAGCATTCTTGTAATTCCGCCCTCAACGATGGTTTCGTAAAGAATATCAAATTTTCCGTGTCCGGTCTGAACGCCCTGAACGGTTGTAGAATTCTCAAGAACCAAGGCAAGAGGCTTGTTTAAATAAAGCTCTTCCTTCATTTTAAGTCCGGTAAGAGGATTTGTTCCCTTAAGTTCAATTTTTTCTTCTTCCTCAACTTGGCCGGTAGAAAGGTTAGACGAAACGTCCTTGTCCGATTTACACGCTGTAAAAGAGAATACCAAAACAAGGCATAAAGAAAAAATAAGTAGTTTTTTAAACATTTGAAACGTCCTTTCGCATTTTGTGTTCTATTTTAGTATTATAAGCTATATGTTGTGTTTTTTCAAGTAGTTACGAAAACAAATTTATGGAAAATTAAGACATAAAAAATGAAATTTGCAAAAAAATAAAGACTCTGCATAAGCAAAGTCTTTATGGCGCGCTGAAGAAGATTCCCGCCGATGCTATCGCATCTCTCAGGCACCCGTCGGCAAAAACAGTCCACCGGACTGTTTTTTTCCGCAACCCTTGGTTGCTCCCTCCTTTTCGAATCTTCTTCTCTTTATGTAAAAATTGTACTTTATAAAAAAATAAAGACTCTGCGTAAGCAAAGTCTTTATGGCGCGCTGAAGAAGATTCGAACTCCCGACCTTCTGGTCCGTAGCCAGACGCTCTATCCAGCTGAGCTATCAGCGCAATTATCAAGCCAAAGTATAATAACACATATGAAAATAAAAATCAATACTTTTTTTAAAAAATTATTTTTCCGTTGTCTTTTATGTCAAAAGTTGCATCTCTATATATAATATTATTATATAATTATATAAAATTATCTACATTATTATATTATTATTAAGATTATTATTGAAAAATGTGGATAACTGTGCTAAAATTATGTTGTGTATTTTAAATGAAGGAGTGTATGGGTTTGAACATTGAATCTATAAACGATATTTGGAATGCCGTGTGTGAAGAACTTAAAAATTCGGGCGAAATTACCGAAGCCGGATTTAATCTTTGGATAAAAGATTTAAAGCCGCTTGAGCTTCGCCAGGACGGATTTTTGCTCTCTACCTCGGGTGATATAAAGAAAAACGTTATTGAAACCACGTATATGGCGGTACTGAAAGAGGCTTTTAAAAATATTATCGGCCTTGAAATTAACGTTAATATTGTGGTTGAGGATAAAAGCGGAAACATTATAAAGCAGGAAACCGACAACGCCGCTTTTTTTGATAACGCCTTTACTTTTGATAATTTTATAGTAGGCTCTACAAACCGTTTTGCCCACGCCGCTGCTATGGCTGTTGCGGACAACCCCTTTATTATTTATAACCCCCTCGTTATTTACGGTAAATCGGGTGTCGGCAAAACTCATCTTATGCTTGCTATAAAAAATCATATTTCCTCTAAAATGCCGGACAAGCGCATTGTTTATACCAGAGGAGAAGACTTTACAAACCATCTTATTTCCGCGCTTAAGGACGGAACTATTGAAAATTTCCGCGAAAAATACCGCAAAGCCGATTTTTTACTTATGGATGATATTCACTTTATTGCGGGTAAAGAACAAACGCAGGAAGAATTTTTTAATACTTTTAACACGCTTTATCAGAACAACAAACAGATTGTTGTTACCCTTGACCGTCCCCCGACAGAAATTAAAACTCTTGAAGAAAGAATTTTGTCCCGTCTTGAAAGCGGTCTTTTAGCTGATATTTCTTCGCCCGATTTTGAAACACGCGTTGGTATTGTTAAGACAAAGGCCGAGCTTTTAGGAATTTCTCTTAACGAAAACGTAATTTACTACATAGCCGAACATATAAGGGCAAATACACGCCAGCTTGAGGGTGTTGTAAAAAAGCTTCAGGCTTATATAATGTTCCAGAAAAAGTCTCCCACAATCCCGGTTGTTCAAGGCTTTATTCGCGACATTGTAAATGATCCTAAAAAGGAGCCTATAAAGATAGAGCAGATAATTTCAGAGGTTGCAAGAAACTACTCTATTCAGGAAACCGACATTCTTTCAAGAAGAAAGACAGCAAACATTGCTCTTGCCCGTCAGGTTGCAATGTATATTGCAAAGGAAACAACCGAGCTTTCCTATAAATCTATAGGCGAAAGCTTTAATAAGGACCATACAACAGTTCTTTATGCCTGCAGAGAAATTGAAAAGAAAATAAAGCAGGATCCTTTTGAAAAAGAAATTATTGAAGAGATAATTAAAAACATAAAGGGCGAATAGGTTACAAAGCTTTACATAATCTTAAAGTTTTGCACACTTTTCAACTTAATTAAGTGCAAAGTTATTAACAACAACTTTAGCAACTTTAAAATTGTTAAATTGTCCACACCTTATTAAAAAGTTATGAAAACTTAATTTTTCTCTCTATTATGGGAAAAAATAGGCTTTTTAACAATTTTCACTCCCCCTACTGTTACTACTTATATTTTAAAATAAAAACTCTTTTTGGAGGAATTAAAAATGATTATTTCGGTAGAACGTAATTTATTATGCGAAGCAGTTTCAAATCTTTCAAGGGTAGTATCTTCTAAAACTGCATCTCCTGTGCTTGAGGGAATTTTAATCTGCACCGAAAACGGTAAAATAACTCTTTCGAGCTACAACCTTGAAAACGGTCTTACAAAGGAAATAGATGCTAATATTGAAAAGCCCGGTCAGATAGTTATTTCTGCAAAGGTACTTAATAACATTATTCACAGTCTAAACGGTGAAACAATTAAAATTTCGGTTGACGACCGTCTTATGTGCCATATAGAAAGCGGTTCTGCTGTTTTCGATATTATGGGTATGGCAGCAGTAGATTTTCCCGAACTTCCTACTATTGCAGAAGGAAAGAAGATAAATATAACTGCCGGAATTTTAAAAGAAATGGTAAGACAGACCATATTTGCCGTTGCTCCGAATGAGGGAACAAGACCTATTTTAACTGGTATTGATTTTGAAATTGAAGACGGCAGCTTAAAGCTTGTTGCAATTGACGGATACCGTCTTGCAATAAGAAAAGAAAAAATAGGAATAAATGAAAATCTAAAGTTTGTTGTTTCGGGTAAGGCGGTTTCCGAAATTGTAAAAATTGTTTCTAACGAAGATGAGCCTATTGAGCTTTTGATAGGAAGAAGACATATCTGCTTTACGGTTGAGGGTTATAGTTTTATTTCTCCGCTGCTTGACGGTGACTTTATTGATTATAAAAAGACTATACCTGCAGATTTTGCGCAAAAGCTTTGTGTAAAAACCCGCGACATAATTGAAATAATTGAACGTATTTCTCTTATAATAAGCGACAATTTTACGACTCCTGTAAGATGTATTGTAAACGAGCAGGAAACTATTTTCAGTTGTGCAACCTCTGTTGGACGCGCAACCGAACGCGCAGCAATTGAGCTTGAAGGACTTCCGTTTGAAATAGGCCTTAACAGCAAATATTTGCTTGATGCTCTTCGCGCCTGCGAATATGAAAAGGTTAATATCTGCTTTAACGGCGGAAGCGCAGCTGTTGTAATAATGCCCGAAGAGGATGATACCTTCACATATATGATAATGCCGATGAGGTTGAAATAATGGAAAAAATTAAAATTTCGGGTGAATATATAAAACTTGACAGTCTTTTAAAACTTGCGGGTTTAGTTTATACCGGCGGTCAGGCAAAAATGGAAATTTTAGACGGCAGGGTAAAGGTAAACGGCGAAGTTTGTCTTATGAGAGGAAAAAAAATTCGCTCGGGCGACCGCGTTTTATTTGACGGTACCGAAATAGAAATTGAATAAAATATGACGGTAAAAAAATTAAGTTTAAAAAACTTTAGAAATCTTTTGGACGTAGAAATAGTACCGGACGAAAATATGAATGTTTTTTGCGGACCTAACGCCCAGGGAAAAACAAATATTTTAGAGGCTATTTGGCTTTTTACCGGCGCTAAGAGTTTTCGCGGTTCAAAGGAAAACGAGTTTATAAATTTTGAAAAAGAAGAAGCAAGAATAAAGCTTGAATTTTTGCGCGGCGGAGTAATAAACGACGAAGAACTGCATATTGCCGAAAGAAGAAAGGCGTTTTTGAACGGAAACGCTCTTTCTTCACCTGGTGCACTTGCCGGAAATTTTTGTGCGATAGTTTTTTCGCCGCAGGATATTGCGCTTGTTAAGGACGGCCCGTCTGTAAGAAGAAAATTTTTGGACACCGCAATTTTTCAAATTTATCCTAAATACGTTGATATTTTAAAAAAATATACACGCGCAGTCCAGCAAAGAAACGCAGCAATAAAGGATCTTTACTATCATGCGGATTTAGCTTCGCTTATAGACGTGTTTGACGGTGAAATAGCCGAAAACGGCGCAAAGATAATTGAATACCGAAAAAAGTATATAGACCTTTTAAAAGAAACCGTTCCTAAAATTTATTACGGTATATCCGGAAAAAAGGAGCAGCTTGAAATAAGTTATAACTGTAACTGCTCGGCTGAATTTTTGTTTGAAAGATTAAAGGCAAACAGGCGTGAGGATATGAGAAGCGGGGTAACCAGCGTAGGCCCTCACCGCGACGATATAGAACTGACAATAAACGGCGCTTCGGCAAGACTTTACGGTTCGCAGGGACAAAAAAGGTCGGTTGCGCTTTCGCTAAAGCTGGCGGAGGCGGAAATTTTAAGCAACAAAACCGGCGAGAGAACGGTTGCGCTGCTTGACGACGTAATGAGCGAGCTTGATCCTACCCGCCAAAACTACATTTTAAACCACATAAAAGGATGGCAGGTGTTTATAACCTGCTGTGACCCGTCAAATATTGAAAATTTGTCGGCAGGAAAAATTTTTAACGTAAAAAACGGAGAAATAAGCTGATGTATCTTCACATAGGAAGAGAAAAAATCTTAAAAACCGAAGAAATTGTAGGTATTTTTGATCTCGACACGGCAACGGTTTCGAAAAACACGCGAAACTATTTAAACCTTGCCGAAAAAAAGGGAGAGGTTATAAACGTTACGACCGAGCTTCCAAAATCTTTTATTGTGGCAAACGAGCAGGGCAAAAGAAGAATTTATATTTCTCAGCTTGCGTCTTCCACGCTTGAAAAGCGTTCTTCATATATAAACAACATTAGTAATTGAGGAGAATGAAATGAGTACGGAAATAAACACACCAATAACCGAAAATTACGACGAAAATTCCATACAGGTACTTGAAGGACTTGAAGCCGTAAGAAAACGCCCCGGTATGTATATAGGCTCGACCGGTGAGCGCGGTCTTCACCACCTTGTGTATGAAATTGTGGATAACTCTATAGACGAGGCGTTGGCAGGCCACTGCGATAAAATCGTGGTAGAACTGCTGGACGACGGAATTGTAAGGGTTGTAGATAACGGACGAGGAATTCCTGTTGGTATAAACCCGCAAAAGGGTATACCCACCGTTACTGTTGTATTTACAATTTTGCACGCCGGCGGTAAGTTCGGCGGAAACGGATATAAGGTTTCGGGCGGTCTGCACGGTGTAGGCGCGTCGGTTGTTAATGCGCTTTCCTCATGGCTCGAGGTTGAGGTAAAGGACGGTAAGAACGTCTATAAACAGCGCTATGAAAAGGGTAATATCGTAACCGACCTTGATATAATCGGTGACACGAATGAAACCGGTACAACCGTTACGTTCAAACCCGACCCGAAAATATTTACCGACACCACGGTATATGATTATGACACGTTAAAGACCAGACTGCGTGAGCAGGCCTTCCTTAATGCCGGCATAAGAATAGAGCTTCGTGATTTACGTACCGATGTGTTTGAGCCGAAAACCGACGAGTTCCACTACGAGGGCGGTATAAAATCTTACGTTGAATTTTTGCTTGAAGGAATAAAGAAAGAAAGCCTAAATAGCGAGGTTATTTATCTTTCGGGCAGCAAAAACGAAGAAACTGCCGAAATTGCGCTTTTGTGGTCAACCGCATACGACACAAAGGTTATGTCCTTTGCAAATACGCTTCACACTATTGACGGCGGTACACACGAGCAGGGCTTTAAACAGAGTCTTGCAAACACCGTAAACAAATATGCTTTTGATTTTAAGCATCTTAAAGAGGGTAACCCCCGTCTTAAGGGTGAGGATATAACCGAAGGTCTGGTTGCGGTTATAAGCGTAAAGCTTTCGGACGCGCAGTTTGAATCACAGACCAAGGCAAAACTTGGAAATACCTCGATAGGAAAGCTTGTAAGAGATATTGTAAACGACAAGCTTTATCAGTATTTAGAGGAGCATCCGCAGGAAGCAAAGATTATAATCGATAAGTCTATAGCTTCTTCAAACGCCCGTGAGGCCGCACAAAAGGCCCGCGACGCCACAAGAAACAAATCGGGTATCGGCGGAAAGACCAGAATGCCCGAAAAACTTACCGACTGTATATCCAACGACGCAACAAAGACCGAAATCTTTATTGTCGAGGGAGATTCTGCGGGCGGTAGTGCCGTTGAGGGCAGAAACAGTACCTATCAGGCAATATTACCTCTTTGGGGTAAGATGCTTAACGTTGAAAAGGCCCGTGAGGACAAGGTTTACGGAAACGACAAGTTAACACCCGTAATATTGGCTCTCGGAACCGGAATAGGTGAAAACTTTGATATAACCAAGCTGCGTTATGACAAAATCGTTATTATGGCCGATGCCGACGTCGACGGTTCTCATATTCGCACGCTGCTTCTTACCTTCTTCTTCAGATATATGCCCGAGCTTATAGAAACAGGTCATATCTATCTCGCACAGCCGCCGCTTTACCGCATTTCTAAGGGTAAACAGCATTTTGACGTTTTCACCGACGAGGAAAAGTCAAAGATAATAGAGCAGCTTGGCGGAACCGCAGACGTTCAGCGTTATAAGGGTCTTGGTGAAATGAATCCCGACCAGCTTTGGGAAACCACACTCGACCCCGAAAGAAGAACAATGCTTAAGGTACAAATGCAGGATGCAGAAATTGCCGACGCTACCTTCACTATGCTTATGGGCGAGGAAGTTGAGCCGCGCCGCAAGTTTATAGAAGAAAACGCAATATTTGCAACCGATCTTGATATTTAAGGAGGGGAGAAAAGATGGCTAAACAAGAAAAAGTATACTGGCCGGAGGACGAGCTTACCAGCATAAAGCCGGTCGAAATTGTTGATGAAGTTAAAACAAGTATGCTGCAGTACTCAATGTCGGTACTGGTCGGCCGTGCTCTTCCCGACGTGCGTGACGGACTTAAGCCTGTTCACCGCCGCATACTTTACACAATGTACGAAAACGGACTAACCCCCGACAAGGCGTACCGTAAGTGCGCCGATACGGTCGGTGCCGTTCTCGGTAGATATCATCCGCACGGCGACACCAGCGTTTACGACGCTATGGTACGTATGGCGCAGGACTTTTCTCTCCGTTATCCGCTTATTGACGGACACGGAAACTTCGGTAACATCGACGGCTACCCCACCGCCGCTTATCGTTATAGCGAGTCTAAAATGAACCGTCTTTCGCTTCATATGCTGGACGATATCGACAAAGACACCGTTGATTTTTCACCCAACTACGACGACCGTCTGAAAGAACCACAGGTTTTACCCGTTCGTTTTCCGCAGCTGCTGGTTAACGGTTCTTCGGGTATTGCCGTTGGTATGGCAACCGAAATTCCCCCCCACAATCTTGGCGAGGTTATTGACGGTATGTGCTGTCTTATCGACAACCCCGAGGCCGACCTTTCGGAGATTTGCCAGTACATTAAGGGACCCGACTTCCCCACCGGCGGAACCATTATGGGACGTGCCGGAATCCGTGCTGCTTATGCCACGGGACGCGGAAGAATTATTGTACGCGGTAAGGCAGAAATAGAGGAAACAAGCGGTGGAAAGTTCCGCATTGTTATAACCGAAATTCCTTATAAGGTTCGCAAAAAGGACCTTGTTAAGAGCATATACGACCTTGCTGCCGACAAGCGAATTGAGGGTATCGACGACGTTGTTGACTACTCTTCAAAGCGCGACGGCGGTATAAGAATCGTTGTAGACATTAAGCGTGATGCAAACCCGCAGGTAGTGCTTAATAAAATTTATAGCTATACCGCACTTCAGTCTACGTTTGGCGCAATATTGCTTGCAATTGTAAACGGCAAGCCGCAGATACTCACCCTTAAGGAAATGCTGCAGAACTGCATTGACTTCCAGTGTGATATTATCCGCCGCAGAACCGAGTTTGACAAGCGCAAGGCAGAGGAGCGCGCCCATATTTTAGAGGGACTTAAAAAAGCGCTCGACTTTATTGACGAGGTTATCGCAATTATTAGAAACAGCAAAACCATTCCCGAAAGTAAAGAGGCGCTGTCCGAACGTTTCGGACTCGACGACATTCAGACCACAGCTATCGTTCAGATGCAGCTCGGCCGTCTTGCCGGAATGGAAAAGCAGAAGATAGAGGATGAGCTTAAAGAAAAGCTTGACTTTATAAAGGAATGTGAAGAAATTTTAGGCAGCCACGCCAAAATTTTAGACATAGTCAAGACCGAGAGCTTAAATCTTCGCGACAAGTTTGCAGATGACCGCCGCACCGAGATTTCGGACGTTGCAGGTGAGGTTGATATTGAAGACCTTATCCCCAACGACGAGTGCGTAATTACCAAGACCGAAAACGGTTACATCAAACGTACCACTTCCGACACATATTCTGTTCAGCATAAGGGCGGCAGAGGTATTACCGGTATGACCACCCGTGAAGAGGATACGGTTGAGAGTATGTTTATATGCGAAGCACACGACAGGGTTATGATGTTCAGTAACCTTGGCCGAGTTTATAAGCTAAAGGCATACGAAATTCCCGAGGGCAGCCGTCAGTCGAAGGGTATGAACATTGTAAATCTCTTACCGCTTATGGCTGGTGAGAAGATAACCCACATTGTACCCGTTAAGGACGACGACGAAACCTCGTACGTTGTTATGGTTACAAGCAAGGGCGTTATTAAGCGTACCAAGCTTTCGGCATACAAGAACACCCGCTCGACCGGTATTATTGCAGTAAATCTTGAAGAGGGCGACGAGCTTGCCTTTGTTAAGATTACAAACGGCGAGCAGGAGCTGCTTATTGCCACCAAGAAGGGTAAATCTATCCGCATTGACGAGCGTGATGCCCGCGAAATGGGCAGAACGGCGCACGGTGTTCGCGCTATTAAGCTGCGCGAGGGCGACTGCGTTGTCGGAATGACCGAAATTGATGACAGCAGCGTAATTTTGACCGTTACCGAAACCGGCTACGGCAGACGAAGCCTTGCAGAGGACTACCGTCTGCAATCCCGCGGAGGTCAGGGTGTTACCAACTACAACACCGAAAAATACGGTGACGTTGCTACCGTTTTGGCTGTTACGGGCGAAGAGGATATTATAATGATTGCCTCGAACGGCATAATTATAAGAATAGCAACAAACGAAATCAGCACCTTCTCGCGTCCCGCAAAGGGCGTTAGAGTAATGCGTGTTGCCGAGGGCGAGCGAATTCTGTCTATCGTAACGGCAGACCATCAAGACGAAACCGATGAGCCTGCGGAAGAAAGCGACTCATCGGAAGAAAATAACGCAGTAGAGGAGTAAAGGGTAAATCTTATGTTTTCATACGGGTTTGACCTAAACGAATATAAGCAAAAAACTGCATTAAGGCGGGCGGCGAACTGTATAGGCGCCGCCTATGCCTTTATATTTGTGTTTTCATTTTTAATCAATATTGTAACGATTGTTATCGCTTTTATAATGGGCGATAACGGCGAAAGCCTGTTTAAATGGATAGAGGACCCGATTTTCGGCAGCCTTTTACAAATAGTGCTATCGCTATTTATGTTTATACCTGTTTTTTTGGCAGCGGTACCTTTGGCGGGCGGAAAGCCGTCGTCGGTTATTGCGTTTAAACTTCCGAAAACCGGAAATCTTTTTCCCGTTATCGCTATGGGAATCGGTGCCTGCCAAATAGGCGAGATTTTGGCTAGTGTTTTTGATTCGGTACTGTCAGAAGCGGGGCTTTCGCCCAGTATGCCCGAAATGACGTTCGGAACCTCGTTTTCGGGTGTTTTGCTTGCGTTTCTGTCTATAGCCGTCGTGCCCGCACTTGTAGAGGAGTTTGCTCTGCGCGGAGTGGTTTTAGGACTGCTAAAGCCCTACGGACAAGGCTTTGCCATTATCGTATCGTCGATTATATTCGGGCTTATGCACGGAAATTTAGTGCAGATACCGTTTGCATTTATAGTTGGTCTTGCGCTTGGCTTTATAACCGTCAAAACCGGCTCGGTTTGGCCTGCTGTTTTGGTGCATTTTATAAACAACTCGATTTCGGTAGGCTTCAGCTACCTGCAGATGGCGGCAAACGAGGATATAGCAAACCTTTTGTTTGCCTGCCTTTCAATAGGACTGTTGCTTTTGGGTGTAATAGGCACCGTAACGGCCCAAATTAAAGAAAAAGAATTTTTTATTTTGGAAAAGAACGAAGAACCGCTTACCGAGATAGAAAAGCACAAAGCCTTTTGGTTTTCGCCATTTATAATAATCGCCTTGGTTATGACGGCGCTTGAGATTATCTTTGTGCAGGTGATGTACTGATGAATGATAAATTTATGACCGAGTGCATTGCCCTTGCAAAAAAAGCCGCCCAAATGGGCGAGGTGCCGGTTGGCGCTGTGGTGGTAAAGGACGGGGAAATAATAGGCGAGGGCTATAACCTGCGCGAAAGCAAAAATTCCCCCACCGCACACGCGGAAATAATGGCTATCGAGCAGGCAGCAAAGGCGCTTGGCGACTGTCGGCTTGGCGGTTGTACGCTTTACGTAACGTTCGCGCCCTGCCCTATGTGCGCGGGCGCAATAATACACGCCCGCATAAGCGAGGTTGTCTTTGGTGCGTTTGATAGGCGTGCGGGCTCCTGCGCGGCCGAATCGGTCATAGACCTTTTTTCCTGCGGGTACGATTTTGTTCCGTCTGTGTATGCAGGCATACGCGAAAAGGAGTGTACCGAGCTTTTGACGGAATTTTTCAAGAAAATGCGACAATAATTTACAATATTTACCAAATACATACAAAATGTTCCACGTGGAACAAAAAACGGGCTACGGGTAGTGCGATAGTAAACCTATCCGCAAACCCGCGCCCTTTTATTTTATTAAATCACGAATGTCGTCGCGGCTGACGCAGCCGCCCAAGAAACAAAGCGCAATATAAATTACGCTTATTGCTAAAATTGATACTATGGTAAACGGCATAGACGAAAGACAAAGCCGTTTAATAAACGCAACCGAAAGGCAGGCGGCGGCAGAAAAAAGAAGCGGCTTTATCACCCACCGCGTGGTGTTAAAGGATAGCCTTGCAACCGAAAGCAGCTTCCATACCCTAAGCGCGGCGGTCAGCAGATTGCTTATAACCATAATGAACAGAAAGCCGTTCATACCGTGCCGCGGCACGATAAGCAGTATCAGCGCGATTCGCAGAGCCGAATCAATAACCGAAATGCGAAAAACAAAACCTTGTCGGTCAAGCCCCTTTAGCATACCGTCGCACATGCTGTCTATATACATCAGCGGAACTATCGGCGCCAGCACGCGAAGCAAAAAGCCGACTTCGGCACTTTTGTATATAAGCTCGCCGAGCGGGTATGCCAGCGTAAAGAATATTCCCGCCAGCAGAAACGAGGATGAAAAGGTAATCGCCATTACCTTTTCGGTTATGTATTTAATCTTAAATTGCTGCCCTCGGGACAGCGCCTCGCTCATTTCGGGAATGAGCAGGGTAGAAACCGAGTTTAGAAAGGACGAAGGGAAGAAAAGCAGCGGCAACGCCATTCCCTTTATCATTCCAAATTGCGAGAGGGCCGAAATTGCCGCGCCGTAGGCGGCAAGCGCCTTTGGCATTATAATATTTTCTGCCGTACGAAGCGCCGAATTTAAATATTTTCCCGACGTTATCGGCAGCGCGATATGTATTATTCTGCGTGTTCCGTGGGATAGCTTTTCCCCTTTTAAGTCTATTATTTTCTTGCTGTCTGCGCGTTGCGCCAAAAAAAGCACAAGACAGGACACCGCTTCGGCAACGGTATCGCCGAAAAGTACGGCGGCGCAGGCAAAGGAAAGGCCGCGCGAGGAAAACTGTGCTGATAGCATAACTACTATAAAAATGCGAAGCGCCTGTTCGAGAATTTGCGTAAGTCCCGAGGATAGCGTTTTGCGCCGCGCCATAAAATATCCGCGCACGCAGGACGATACTCCCATAAAGGGAAGCGAAAGCGACAAAATTTTTATCGCCGGTGCAGCGCGCATATCTCCAAGCAGCGTACCGGCCAAAAAGTCTGAAAACGAAAAGGTTATTACAAGTGACACAGCGGCAAGCAAAAGGCTTAACACTATGCCCTTTTTAAGTACCCGCAAAGCGCCCGCCCTGGTGCCCAGCGCCAGCTCGTCGGTTACCATTCGGGTGACGGCGGTTGAAATTCCGCCCGTGGCAAAGGTGGAAACCAAAACGTAAAGAGAAATTATAAGCTGATAAAGACCTATACCCTCGCTGCCTATCGCGGCGGCAAGCCAAACCTTGAAAATTATGCCCGCAAACCGCAAGATAAGCGCGGTAACGGTCAAAATCAGCGCGTTTTTTATAAACAAAACCTTTTTCAAAGCATACACCCCATTTTAAAATATGTCGGCCCACCCGCCGATATGCAGAACGGGAAATCATATAGAGGTGATAAAATGTCTACTCCGCTAGCTGAAACCATAAGACCTAAAACGGTTGAAGAAATAGTCGGTCAGCACCATTTGCTCGACGAGGGAAAGGCGCTTCGACGCATTATCGAATCGGGCGAGATACCCAACCTTATTTTCTACGGTCCTTCGGGCGTGGGAAAGACTACGGTTGCCAACATAATAGCCGAGCGTTGCGGAAAAAAGCTTTACCGTCTTAATGCAACCACCGCGGGAATTTCCGATATTAAGGAAATTATTTCGGGACTGGGCGGAATAGAAAGCGTCGGCGGAGTTGTGCTGTATCTCGATGAGATTCAGTATTTCAACAAAAAGCAACAGCAAATTTTGCTTGAGTATATCGAGCGCGGCGATATTACACTTATTGCGTCGACCACCGAAAACCCGTATTTTTATGTTTACGGCGCAATTTTAAGCCGAAGCACGGTTTTTGAGTTTAAAACCGTCACCGCCGAGGATATAATTCCTGCTGTAAAACGCGCTTTTGGTATTATATCGGAAAAACGTGGCATAAATATAAGTATAGACGACGCGGCGGTACGGATAATAGCGCACGGCTGCGGCGGCGACGTACGCAAGGCGATAAATGCGGTCGAGCTTGCGGCTTTAGCGGCAACACAGACCGACGACGGGCTGCTTATCACCGAGGAGCTGTGCCGCGAGCTTTCGCAAAAAAGCGCTATGCGCTATGACCGCGGCGGCGACGAGCACTACGATATTATCTCTGCCTACCAAAAATCAATGCGCGGGTCGGATCCCGACGCAGCTTTGCATTATCTTGGCAGACTTCTCGAAGCGGGCGACCTGCCCTCTGCCTGCAGACGGCTTTTGGTTTGCGCGAACGAGGACGTAGGTCTTGCCCATCCGCAGATAATCCCCATTGTAAAGGCGGCGGTTGATACTGCGCTGCAGTTGGGACTTCCCGAGGGCAGAATTCCGCTTGCTAACGCGGTAACGCTGGTTGCCATAAGTCCTAAATCGATTTCCGCGCACGTGGCGCTTGACGATGCTATGGCGGATATCGCGGCGGGAAAAACCGGACCTATTCCCAGAACGCTAAAGAACAAACACTTCGACGGCGAGGACGCCGAGGTCAAGGGACAGTTTTACAAATACCCGCACAGCTTTAAAAACCACTACGTAAAGCAGCAATATCTGCCCGATGAGCTGGTGGGACGGCAGTATTATAAGTTCGGCGACAATAAAAACGAACAAAAATTTAAAGAATATTGGGATAAAATAAAATCAGACTGAATCCGGAGGGGACACGTTTGAAAACAATAACGCTTAAAGGGGCAACCCTTACGCTTTGGCGGGTGTGGCTTTGTGCTGCATCTGCCGCGGTAATAGCGGCGGCGATATTGCTTTCACGCGTGTCCCCTTATTTTTATGCTGTGGCGGCGGCTGTGCTGCCGATTTTCGCGTTTTTATTCTTTTTTTACCTGCCGCGACTGCACAAAAGCTATAAAATAACCCTGTTTTCCCAATGCATTTCGGTAAAACGCGGTGTAATAATAGAAAACGAAAGCGTAATGCCCGCGCCAAGGCTTATAGCCATAAGTCGAGCGCAAACTCCGCTTTCGCGGGTGATGAAGCTGTCATCACTTCGGCTTTGTGCGGCAAGATACAAGCTTTTTGTTCCCGCCGTGCCGCAAAAGGACGCGCAGGAAATAATAAACTTTTTGGGCGGTGACTAGGGTGGAAAAAATTAAGGCTCATCCGCTTATGTTTTTCAGATTTATTTATCCGTTTTTGTTTGTGGCACTAATACCTATGGCAAGGCGGGTTATATGGGCGATAACCGACCGTCATTACGTAGGAATGGTGGCAGCAGAGATTTTTTTGGTCTTTGCGGCGGTGGGTATATCTGTTATACGGTGCTTTTGCTGCAAAATAGTGGTGTATCCTGACAAAATAAGGTTTTATAAAGGTTTTTTACACCGAACCGAAACGACCGTAAGCAAAAACCGTGTTTCGGCGGTGACCTATAGCGTGAATCCTGTTTTTTTGCTGTTTTCCGCCGTAAACGTAAGGCTTGAAACCGAAACTGCAGGCGAGCTTTCGCTTATAATACCTAAAAAAGACGTAACGAGAATAAATAGCTTTCTAAAAAGGGAAGAACCGGAAATTAAATTTACTATAGGCGCAAAAAGGGTGTTACTTTTTTCGGCGGCAACCTCATCTGCGGCGGTGGGACTTTTGTTGACCGCACCCGTGGTAGGCAGAGCGGGAAAACTGTTAAACACTTCGCTTACCGAAAAGTTATTGGGTGCAATTTCTCAAACGGCAGAGGGTTTAGGCGGTTTGATTTCACCCGCCGCAGGAGCAATATCTCTCATTTTAATAGCCCTTTATTTTGTGGCGTTTATCGTTACGCTGTTTAAAAATATTTTTATGGCGGTAGGTGTGGGCGAAAACGGCATTTCCATAAATGCGGGACTTTTGCCCCGCCGATTTTCTTATATTAAACGGGCGGCGGTGAACAATGTTATTATCGAGCGCGCGCCGCTGCTTTGGGCGTTTGGCCGAAGCCAGCTAAGGCTTTCGGTTGCGGGATACAGCAGACTGGGGGGAGATACCGCGGTTTTGCTTCCCGCCACTAAAAACGGCGAGGCAGAACGACTTTTTTACGCGCTTTGCGGGGTAAACGAAAGAAAAAGCGGGGTTTTTGCGGAAAAAGGCACCCGTTTTCGTTTTATTCGTTGGCGGCTTATACTACTGGTTCTTGTGTTTCCCTGTGCGTTTTTGGCCTGCATGAGCCTTCCATTTTTGACCGACTTTATAATATTCGTCGCGTCTGCGCTCGCGGCGGTGGTGTTATATCTTTTGGGTCTTGCGATTTATAACCACAAAAACGGAAGCATAACCTTTTATAGCGATGGTGTGCATACCCATTCCGTAAAAACCTTTTCGGTTAGAGAGGTGTTCTTTCGTCGCAGCCGAGTGGGCGCGTTTAATATTCGTCGTTTCCCCGCCGACCGAAAACAGGGCACCTGCACTCTGACGGTATATTCAAGAAGCCGCGAGGGTGAATCGGCAAGGGTAAAGTTTATCGATTACGAAACGATATATGAATATTGCCGCTCGTTTTGGGAAAATTAGTCCAAAGGGGCGATAAAAATGGTTATGCGATGCGTAATAGCGTTTTTGGTGGGCGGTGCAATTTGTCTTGTCGGGCAGGTGCTTATTGATTATACGGCACTAACCCCCGCCAGAATCTTGGTATCATTCGTGGTTTTGGGCGTGGCGCTTACGGCGGTGGGTGTGTACGAGCCGTTAGTGGAGTTTGCGGGGTGCGGCGCAACGGTACCGCTTACCGGTTTTGGCTATAGCCTTGCTAAAGGTGTAGAAAAGGCGGTAAATGAGTACGGACTTTTGGGCGCGCTCACGGGCGGACTTACCGCAACGGCGGCGGGAATAACCGCGGCAATGGTTTTCGGCCTTTTGGCAGCGGTAATATCAAAACCAAAGGCAAAGGTATAGTAAAAAATTGGTTCCGCGTGGAATGTTCCACGTGGAACTTTTTACTTTACAACGGCACACGCAGGATATATAATAGAAACAGAACAAAAAAGGGGTGCCCTATGGGAAAAATTATTTCAATTTTTAATCAAAAGGGCGGCGTAGGAAAGACCACCACCGCCGTTAATCTTACCGCCGCGCTGGGACTTGCGGGTAAAAAGGTACTGCTTGTCGACGTAGACCCGCAGGGCAATACCACCAGCGGCTTCGGCATAAATAAGCAAAAAACCGTATCCTCTTACGAGGTTTTAATTGGCACGGCAACGGTTGAAAGTGCCATAATAAAAACCGAATATAAAAACGTTTCTATCATTCCCGCCAAGAGCGACCTTGCCGGTGCAGAAATCGAGCTTACCGAGCTCGACCGCCGCGAAAGCAGGCTAAAAACCGCGCTTTTGCAGCTCCGCGACAGATATGATTACATATTTATCGATTGCCCGCCGTCGCTCGGACTTATTGCGATAAACGCGCTCAACGCGAGCGATTCTGTGCTTGTACCTATCCAGTGCGAGTTTTACGCAATGGAAGGACTGTCACAGCTGATGGCAACCGTCCGTCAGGTCAAGCGTTCATATAACCCCATGCTCGAGCTTGAGGGTGTTGTGCTTACGATGTACGACGGCAGACTTAACCTGACACAGCAGGTAGTAAGCGAAATAAAGAAGTACTTTGCAAAAAAACTTTATTCGACGGTTATTCCGCGCACCGTTCGCCTGTCCGAGGCGCCAAGCTTTGGTATGCCGATACAGTATTATGACAAGCGTTCTAAGGGTGCCGACGCCTATAACAAGCTTGCGAAGGAATTTTTAAAGAACAACAGAAAGTAGGATATTTATGAAAAAAACCGGACTCGGCAGGGGACTTGATTCCCTTTTTGACCAAAACAATACCGATGCCGAAAGCGTGCTTGAAATTCGCCTTTCGGAGATTGAGCCCAATAAAAACCAGCCCCGCCGCGACTTTGACGCGCAGGCAATATCCGAGCTTGCCGACAGCATTCGCGAGCACGGACTTTTGCAGCCTATTTTGGTTCGTCCGCTTGAAAACGGAATGTACCAGATAATCGCGGGCGAGCGCCGTTGGCGCGCCTGCCGCGAGGCCGAGCTTTCGACCGTTCCCGTAATTGTAAAAAATATGGATGACCGCCGTACGATGGAGGTTTCGATAATCGAAAACCTACAGCGTGAAGATTTAAACCCCGTTGAAGAGGCGCTTGGCTTTAAGTCGCTTATGGATACATACGGACTGACGCAAGAGGAAGCCGCACAGCGCGTAGGAAAATCGCGCAGCGTTATCGCCAACTCGCAACGTCTGCTGGCGTTGGATGAGGCTGCACTGGCAGCTCTCCGTGCGGGACAAATCTCCACCGGTCACGCAAAGGCTCTTTTATCGGCTCCCGCCGAGCGTCGAGCAGGACTTTTACAGCTTGCAGTACAGGGCGCATCGGTTCGTCAGCTTGAGGGACTTGCAAAGGCAGAGAAAAAACCGCAAAAGAGCAAGGCTTCTGCGGTTAAGAGCAAATACTACAGCGAGGTTGAGATAGCACTTAAGGGTGCTATTCACCGTCCCGTTAAAATTACGGCTGCCGACAACGGCAAGGGAACGCTGACTATTGAATTTTATAATAATGACGAGCTTGCCGACCTTGCAAAACGCATTGCAGGAGAAAAATGGTAAAAGGAACCCCGAATTCGTTTGAATTCGGGGTGCTTTTTATTTTATTTCGGTTGCGCCCATTTCGGATAAAACCTCTTCTGCGGCGGTAACGTCGGGCGACAGCACGTAAATAATGGTCTTGTCCGACTGCACAAGTAAAAAGCCGGCAGCGGATGCGCCTGACGAGTTATTTATATAGGAAAGGGTTTGTACTACGTCGTCGTGACGGCGGTTTATTCCGTCGATTACGGTGTTAAGGTCGTCCTCGTTATCAAGGGTTAGCGCGCCAACCTCGAAAGCCGATTCCTCAAGCGAACTGATAACAACCGAGAAGTCAGACAACAGATTAATGTTAAAACCAAAGTAGGATTCTATTTGGGCACCTTCAAGCGCAAGGGTGGTATCATCGGTTGCCTGCGGCAAAACCTCTAAAACGGCAGAAGTAAATTCAGCGGGCTCATAGCTTTCGCTTTTGCATCCTCTGCCGCAAAGGCACAGCAATACAAAAACGCAAAGGCAGGATACGAATTTTTTAACGCTCAAAAGTGTCACCTCCCAGTGGTTATTTTTTACAATATGATTATACAATACGGGACGAAATTAGTAAACATAAATATGTGTCAAAATTTAAAGAAAAATGACGTCTGTAACTTTACATAATATTATTTTCGTTATTATTATTTTGGGTAGAGTAGTTAAACTTATTCACCGAGTTATCCACCGTTTCGAGCCTTTAAACGCGATGGAATCGTTGAAATTTTAAAAAAATGTGAAAAATGTAGTGAAAAAGTTGAATTATTTTTAAGGTTATACAAGTTCACATAATCCTTATTTTTGTCAAAAAAAGGTTAATTTTTTGTTATTTTTTAAGGGCGAAAAAACGGACACAAAAATAAAAACCCGAACTGCAGTTACAGACGGGTTTTTGGCGGTATTTTTATTTTTGTATGCCGTAGATTTCGCGAAGCATTTTGTCGTTCTTTGTGCGGAGCGAAATGTTGCGAAGCGGCTTCTTTAAATAGGGGAAATCGTTAAGTCCCTCAAGCATTTTTTCGGTAAGCGCAAGGTCGCCCTTTACGGCACCGCCGAGAATGACAACAATAATGGCGTCCTCAACCGAGCGGTCGCCTTTAACGAATAAATCGTTAAGCGCGTCGTAAACCTTTTTAAGCTTTTTGCCGTTTCCACCCTCAAGCATTGCGCGAATTTCGGGAGCAACGGTATCAAGCAGGAACTGAACGTACAAAAATTCGCCGTCCTCTGCCACACGCTCCTTATATAGTTCCTTATAAGCGGGGAAAATGGCCAGCATTTTATTGCAAAGCGCGCCAATATCGGCGCTTTCGCCCTCGCCCTTCTGCGGCAGAGCAATTTCCGAAGCCGAACGAGTCTTGCGTACGTTTACGCCAAGACGGGTTGCAATAGTGTCGGCAAAATCGTTTCCGACGGCAGCAGCGTCAGAGACGGTCTGTTCGGCATCAAAAAGGAACGAGCCGATGGTTTCATATTCGCCCACAGTGCCGTCCGAAACGGTTGCGCTGTTAAGACAGAATATTTGCTTTTCCTCGTTATATTCTACGCAAAACGCGGTTGTGTCGCTTGTGAAAACATCATCCTTTTCCGAAAAACCGTGCTTTTCAAGTAACGGACGAATTTCGGCTAAAACGGCGTCGGTAATTTTCTTTTCCATTTTTACCCTCCGGTATTTTTTAAGATAAAGTTATTATAACACAACAAAGGGTGTTTGTCACTATCTTTTTGTTTCTTATTCTCTTGTAATATTCTGTGTTTTATGTTATCATTCATATATAATTTTACCGAGAACGAGGTTGCGTATGAATCTTGCAAATGCCGCTACTGTCAAAAAACTGATGGGCGATACCGCGTTTAAAAAATCGCTGGGACAAAACTTTATAATAGACGATACCGTTTGCCCGCGAATGGCAGAAGCGGTGGCCGACAAGCAAACCGGGGTGCTGGAAATAGGCCCCGGTATAGGTGTGCTGACGCGTGAGCTGGCTTTATGCGCCAAAAAGGTTCGCACTATCGAGCTTGACCGCAGTTTAGAGCCTATTTTGCGCCAAACCCTTGCCGACCTTGATAACGTAAAGGTCATTTTCGGCGACGCTATGAAGCTGGACCTTGCCGAATTGATAGAATCGGAGTTTTCGGATTGCGACCGTGTTTGCGTCTGTGCGAACCTGCCTTATTATATAACC
>JAZUOJ010000069.1:0-3941 GCA_045604625.1 Acutalibacteraceae bacterium
AGGAGTTGATAATATGCCTTGTCTTCCTAAGCCCGCTTGGCCTCCGACTTCATATAAGTTCGCGTGAACGGGCAAAAATGCTGCCTATAACGATTTTTTCGGGGTTTAAGAGGTCGATAACCACCGAAAGACCACGGCCTAAATATTCGCCGCTTGTTTCGTAAACCGCAAGCGCCGTTTTATCGCCTGCATCGGCTGCGTCGGCAATCGATTTGGCTGTGCAGCTGCCTATGTCATCAGGGTTAAAGTAGGCGGGCTTTTCGCCGCGCTGATAAGCTTCCATACCAAGTGTGTAGCCTATCTGCGCAATGCCTCTGCCACTGCAAAAGCCCTCAAACGAGCCGCTTTTGCCGTAACCCGACGGACCAAAATCGCAAAGACGAATGTGTCCGAGTTCACCGGCCATACCGTTTTTGCCGCTATACAGCTTGCCGCCTAAAATCAGTCCGGCGCCAAGACCGGTGCCAAAGGTCATAAAGATCATATCGTTACAACCCTTGCCGGCACCAAACTGCCATTCTGCAAGTGCGCAGGCGTCTGCATCGTTCTGCAGATATGCGGGAATGCCGAATTCCTCAGTTAGGATATCGCAAATATGTATGTTATCCCAAAGCGGAAGGTTGGGCGGTGAGAGAACGGTACCTGTCTGGCTGTCAAGCGGTCCGCCGCAGGAAATGCCTATGGCCTCTGCCGAAACGTTAAGTTCCTTTATGGCGGATATAATTTTCTCGATAACGTCCTCCGGTGGCATATCTATTCCGGTCGAGAACTTAATCTTGTTTTCGATTTTAATGCCGTCAGAATCGATTTTTCCGTGAATTACGGCACATTTCGTGCCGCCCATATCAATTCCTATTACAGATTTCATCTTTAAAGCCTTTCTTCGATTTCGCGGTTTATTCTTTCGCGGAGGTTTAGGATGTAATCGGCGTTTTGCGGATATTTCTTAAACGTAATTTCCATCTGCGCTGTTTCCTCGATTATCTTCATAACGCCGTCGTAGCCAATATAGCTCTCAAGCATCTTCATAGCGCGCAGGTCCTGCAAAGCTTCGGCAAATACCACAAGGCGAAGTGACTCAAGAGGTCCGTTTTTATCGGGGTAAACCGAGAACGAGTCACCCGACTGGAAGGAATATAGCGCGTCGGTGTTGCGGAACGGGTCAAGTAAGAATTCCGAGCCCTTGCTGTAGTAGAAGTTAAAGCCCCACTGTAAAAAGCCTATGAGCTTGTATTTATAAAGCTGTGTTGCAATTATTCTGTTACGTGCCGACGGCATACTGAAGAAACGGTTGCTTACCTCATAAAACTGTCCGCAGCAATAGTATCCAAACAAATTCGGCACGTTGTTCTCAATGAACGGGTCAAGGTTGTTTATGCTTACTATCGGGCGGTCGATTACGCCGTTTTTATAAAACTCATAGTGTGTAAGTGCGTCGGTTATCATAAAGCCCTCAAGCAGGGGAGTTACGGTATCCTTCAGTCTTAAATAATGCTCAAGATGCTTGTCTTCGGGCTCGTCCGAAATGTGGAAGAAGGTTGTTTTTTCAATTCCGTTTTTGCGAATTCTTTCAACAAGCGCGGGGAGGAACACCTTTAAAAACTCGGTATATTCCTCTGACTCTGCGGCTACGTCCCAACCGAAAGCATTCTTGGTTTCTCCGTTTTCGGTAACCATAATTTTAGGACAAGCCTCGGCACCCCACTGTGTGAACAGATGAGGCATTTCAAAATAGATTACGCCGTTCTTTTTACAAAGCTCAACCCAGCGGTCGAACTTCGAGAAATCAAAGCTGTATTGTCCGTTTTTACGTTCAATATCTACGAGCTGTACCGTGGGACGCTCGCAGCCGATAAAGGTATCAAGCGGGGGAGTGAACACGGGTGTTAAAATTCCGGTAAGACCGTAGTCGGTTGCCATCTTAATAAACTTTTCTATAAGTTCCCAATGGCGTTCCGAGAAGCATTCGATATCATAGTATTTATAAATACAGTCGGTGTGGAACCACTGCGATACAAGCATATCGTGTTCGGGCAGCATAGCATCCATAACCTTAATGGTAAAGCGCTTTCTTATGCTGGTTTCACCGTTTTCAAACTGTACCTGCTTTGCGGAAATCTCCCATTGCGGGTCATCAATTTCGAATACAAGGTCAATAGGATACTCGCCTGCAGGAACTTCGCCCTTAAGGTCAACGAGAACAAACATAGAACTCCAAATATTCATTCCGGAATAAAGTCTGTTGCCGGACATTTTATAAATCGGGTCGGGGTAAAGTCCTATTTCTTTACACATATAGTTGTCATCTGAGCCACCCTCATACGGGAATACGGGCATTGTGCTGGGAACGTTGCCTACAACACGTAGGTCAACATAGTCCTTAATGGGGGATTCAACCGTAACGCTGAAACCGCAACGAACCGTAAGGTGGTGCATAGGCTCTTCACAGGTTTTTGTAAATGCTATTTGATAAGCAACACGCTCATTCTTAAAGGCAGAAATACTTTCTATTAGCGGGAAGTTGCCGTCAGAGTTTAAAAACACCTTTTCGAGTGAAGATGTTTGCTTTAAAATAATCTTATCCATATTAACCCTCCAAAGGATATTTTATCTAAATTATTATCTCATAATTACACTTTAAAATCAATACTTAATTGACCTTTTTGTTGTGTTGGTATATACTTTACAGGTCAGGAGTTGATGCTAATGAATAAAACGACAAAGGCGGTGCTGGGTGCCACCGTTTCGCACATAATATACGGCTTTAGTTTTATGTTCTCAAAAATTGCACTCGGCGTAGCCGATACCTTTGTGCTTTTATCGCTCAGATTTATCACGGCGTTTTTGATGCTAAATATCCTGTGGGCGCTGGGTATCATAAAAATAAATTTCAAGGGCAAGAAAATAGGCGGCCTTTTTATAATGGGGCTTTTTCAGCCGTTCCTTTACTTTATATTTGAACAGTACGGCATACTCTACACCTCCAGCGCAATTTCGGGCGTGGTAATAGCCTTAGTGCCGATAGCGGCAATGGCGCTGTCACGTATATTCTTCGGTGAGAGGGCAACTAAAAAGCAGGTGTTGTATGCGCTTATATCTTTGTTTGGAATTGTGCTGATATCCCTTTGCGACGGCGAGGGCGGAGATTTTACCTGGTTTGGATTTTTATTGCTTGTGGGCGCCGTGCTGTGCGCGGGCGGTTTTAATATGCTAAGCCGCGGTCTGTCGGGAGATTTCTCTCCGTTTGAACGTACATACGTAATGATGGCGCTGGGAACGGTTGGCTTTACGTCAATTGCACTATTTAAGCTGGGCGGCGGATACTTTGGTGCTGCCGTTTCTGCTCTGGCTGATGCGGGTTTTCTTGTGTCGGTACTGTATCTTGCGGTGCTTTCCTCGGTGGTCGCATTTGCCTGCTACAACTACGCTACCACATATTTGTCGACCACCAAGGCCACATCGTTTGCAAATATTATTACGGTTGTATCGGTGCTTGCGGGAATTGTGTTTTTGCGTGAATCGTTTAACCTCATACAACTGCTGTCGTGCCTTTTGATTCTCATCGGTGTATTCGGTGTAAATAAAGAAAATCAGTAAAACTTAAAGCACCCCAATTTGTGGGGTGCTTTTCATATAAAAATATGCACCCGAGGTGGGTGCATATTTTTTTAGTTTAATTTCCCCAAATGTCATCGGGAAGTGTTATGGAACCTTTGTGTTCATCATCATCCGTAGGCTGTTTAGCAGCCTCAAGAGCGAAGTTCCAAACCTCAGTGAGGTCGCAGTTCCAAAGTGCCTTGCCGGTGATTGCAGTAATCATGGTTTCTGCAAGCTCGGTCATACACTTATCGCGGATATAAGCGCGTGCAATTACGCGTCTCATCTGGTTGAAGGTGCGTGTATGAACGCCCTTTGCAATCGGCTTGTCGTCGGTTGCATCG
>JAZUOJ010000070.1:0-15536 GCA_045604625.1 Acutalibacteraceae bacterium
CTCCTTGGCTCACAGAACGACATGGCTACGATCCGACTTTCAACCTTAGAAACTTCGTAAAGCTGCTCGGGGATGGTCTGCAAGCCTGCAATAAACAGAACTATCTGAACACCGCAGTCCCAAAGCAGGTTGAATATCATATTGATATACTTTGCCATAAGGTCGGTTATCTCAGCGGGCATATTAAGCGATGTTAACACGCCCTCAAAGTCGATACCGCCGCTGACATATTCGTTTGATGCATCGGTAGAAAGCTGAATTATGGGGTTCTGGTTTCCGCCGACCGATTCGGTAAGGTAGGTCATTACAACACCGGTAGCAATAATAACCGGCAAGAAATAAAGTGAACGGAAAATCATTCTGCCCTTAAACTTTTGGTTAAGTATAACCGCCAGAATAAAGCTTACTATTACGATAATCGGCAACGAATACGAGAAGTTTGTGAGCGAGGTTGTCAGGTTTTTAATATAGCTGGGGTTTTCCTGCAATATGTACTTGAAGTTATCAAGAGCGACAAACTCGGTCATAATACCTTCTATAGGATCAAGCCAAACGTCCGAGAAGGAGTAGTAGATTGACTGAATGATGGGCACGAGGAAGAAAAGAACTATACCGATTTCCCACGGAAGCACGAACATTCTGCCGTAAAGACTCTTTTTAGATTCAATACCTTTTACGTGTTTTTTCTTTTTAGCCAATTACTTCCCCTCCCTTCTCAAGTGTTTTAAATCCGTTTGCGGGAACCTGTACACCCTCAACGTCAGCAGCCTTGTCACCGTAGTTTACAAGAACGCTGACACCGTTGGAGAACACGGTTTTTGTAACGTCTGCATTTATGTTTTGGTGCGATGTGATCTTTGCCGATTTAACCGACTCTAAATACTCCTTCGATTCATCCAAAAGTGAAGCGATGGTTTCCTTGTTATCCTCAAACAAGGTAGCATAGAATACGGTTTCGCCCACGAGGGTAGTATCAGCAGAATACTCTGCCGTGAGCATAAAGGAAAGACCGGTACCGGTTTCAATTGCCTTCAAGAACTGTGTGCGGTCGTTGAGCGCAAGGTTTATACTGTTGTTTGCAAACTCAACATATCCCTTAAATACTATCTGATAGAACGGGATATCCTTGTCTATTGACACGTCCATATTTGAACCGGTGGGAACGTCAAGGATTACGTCTGCAGTAACTGCGGCATATTCGTTTGCCTCGTTAAGCAGGAGTTTGTTTTCAGCCTTAAGTTCCTTTGCTATTTCAGCATACTGCTCCTGTGTGCCCTCCTTGTTGAAGTACTTTTCATCAACATAGTCGGAGTAAGCAATAGAGCCCAGCGAATCAAGCGCTACGTTTTTAATGCCGTACTTGTCGATTGCCTCTAAAACCTCATCAGCAGCAGCGTTAAGCTCATCACGCTGGAGCAGGAAATGGTAATCGTCCATCTCGCGCAGGCGTGTACTGATGTTGTATTTGTACTGTTTCGAAGCGGCATTGTTAGCGGTAACGGCTGTGTTGCCAAGTCCCTTTGCCGAGGACAGGAAACGTACCATATCAAAGTTGAAGTAGGTA
The DNA here is from genome assembly GCA_045604625.1 of Acutalibacteraceae bacterium. Classification (GTDB taxonomy): domain Bacteria; phylum Bacillota; class Clostridia; order Oscillospirales; family Acutalibacteraceae; genus SIG589. Next base: position 1,565 of record JAZUOJ010000070.1, read on the forward strand.
TCAACCCCAAGTTCTTCACAAAGCTTTGTAAAGTCCTTAAGTGATGATTTATTACCACTGGCGCCGGTTAGTGTAAATCCGCCGCCAACCTCACCATAGGCCACGCCGGTAGAGCCGAAGCCGACCATATTTATAAGCATATTGTCGCCGGCAATTTCGGCAAGAGCCGAGGCAATTTCGCCTGCCTGCTTATACGTGGTGAGCGACTTTGTCTTCTTATAGGGAATACCAAGGAAAAGCTCATTAGACTGGAAACCGCCGACTATCTGCGTGTAGAGCAGACGGCTTTCGGCACTTTCGCTCATTCCCTTGTTCTTTACAAGCCAATCGCTATAATAGTTTGCCATACCGGAGTAGTTGGCTTTTTCGCCGCCAAGTACGTGGTACGAAACCGTTATAGGATCGCTTGCAGTAAGATCGTCCTTTATATGGGTGCGGATACGGATACGTCCTGCAAGAATGGTGGAAACCGGACGGTTATAACCACGAACGTAGCAGGTAACGTAGGCAGAAGAAACTCCAAGATTTTTAGAGCCTGCCTGTGCGTTTATTACGCACTTTTCGCTGCCGTTTTCGATTATCGACATAACGGCACGGTCACCCTCGACCACACCGAATATCGGCAGACGAACCTCTTCGCTGTTTGAAAGCTTTTCGTACATTTCAACTGCCGGATCACTTCCGTAAACCTCGCCGCTGAAGGTGCGGGCTGTGCCGTCACCACGAACGTCGGTGTACATAAGTGCGCCGCTTCCCGAAGGAACAACCAAATATGCGTCCTTACTGTTCTTAACAGCGTTTATCATAGGCGACAGCGAAACCGTTAAAATGCGGTTTTCATCGCCGCCCTCGACGATATCGGTGGGTACTATCTGAACGTTAAATCCCTGCTCTGTTATGGTGTAATCAACCGGAACAGAAATCATTAAAGCGTCAAAATAATACGTTACGCGAATACCGCCGTCTATCTTTTTACTGCTAACGCGTCCGCGCTTGAAAACATCAACATTTGAATAGTATGTTGTGGTTGCGTTATCGGTCATGCCGAGCGCAGTTATAAACAAGGGCGAATAGAGGTTAAGGTTTGCGTTATCAGAAGTCGCCTCAGGAACGGGGGTTCCGGGCATAAAGTTGTTGTTCGCGATTTTCAAAGCATCGCGGTTTTGAGTATAGTACTCATACGGAATCTGCGAATAGATATAACCGGTTGTTTTGTCGGTTATCAAAACATTGGCAGTTTCTGCATCCCAGTCAAGTCGGAACTTGCCGTTTTCGGCAATACCCTGTCCCGATTCGACGTTGCTGGTGGTGCCTACCACGTAGGGTGTTTTCTTCGCTGTGTTCTTTGCCTCACCGCAGGAGCAACAAACGGCAAGTATAAGACTTACACAACATATAAGGCACAGTGCCTTTATAGTCATTTTTTTCATTTTGTCGCCTCCCGTTACCTGTATTTAACTTCTTTGTAAATGGTTACAAAGAACGAGCCAAACTGCTGAACGAGAATGCCCACCATAAAGAGCATAAATACTACAACCAGCATTGCTATTACCGAAATTGCGGTAATTCCAACGAATTTACCGAAGCCGAACTCGTGCACCGTCATAACGCTTACGCAGAACATAATAGCTGTCAGCGCAAAGCACAGATAATAGATGCAGGTGATAATAAGAGCTTCGTCAGGAACTACGAAATTCGAAAGTACAGCGTAGATAAAGTTATAAGCAACCATAGGAATAAGGCTATAGCAGGTGCAAATATAAATATGCTTTACCGAGCCCTTACCTTCAAACAGGGTTGACATACCCCAGTTACAGATAACCCACAGTAGAACCAAGCCAACCGTACCTAAGAGTACGATAAACGAGTTGAAGGTGGTCTTATCAAATATCTGATACATAAAGCCGCCGTAAACCTGCGAAACAAAGCTGGAAATATAGAATGCTATAAGCACGATGGTTGCCAGCAAAACCGAACCCTGTCCTTCATAGCGAATACGTGTAAAGGACTGGAAGGGGTGGAGTATGCACTGGAACATCAGAGAAACCTGCGGGTTCTTTACAAGCTTTACTTCCTTCTTGTTTGTAACGTAAAGCAGGGCTACAAGCGCGCCTACCACCGCAACGGCAACAATAAATATCAAAGTAAAGTTTTTAGAAATACGGTCAGCACGAACGACCTCAAACGCACTTGCATACGTATCCTGGTCTATACCTATCTTTGAATACTCAAGTGCGCGCTCATACTCCTCGTTAACGAGGCAGGCCTTGGCAAGTCCGCGATATGCCAACTGGCTGTTGCGGTCAAGCTTTAATACCTGTTCCCAAAGCGGCTGTGCTTCTACGTATGCACCGTTTACGGTCATTGCCTGTGCCTCAAGCAGAAGCTTACCGTAATCGGTCATCTTAAATACCTGAATAGCACCGCTTACACGATCTAAAACGATAACTTCATTATTCTTGCCAAGTGCCAAAGAAGAAATAGCACTGGACATACCCTTTTGTGTAGCAGCACCTGTACCGCCGCCGAAAACGGCTATCGGGTTACAGTTCTGGTCGTAGATATATACACGGCCGTAAACCGAGTCGGCACTGTACATAAATCCGTTTTTATCAAGGGTAATAGAGCTGAGTGAGGTTACGCGGTTTTCAGACGAAGACGCGCGTACCGACTGAGAAGCGTCGGAGAACTGAAGGTTGTCGGAAGATTCAACCTCGATAGAGGTCTTATCCTTAAGTACGTTTACACCGCCGGGGCTTAGCTTTTTAAGCTGACCGGGGTCTGCCTTATATATATTGGTAGCACCGGTAGCGGTATAAATAAAGTCGTCAGCGTCTACGGCTATGTCGGTAAACTGGAACGGGAGTGATTTAACCTTTTCTGCCTGCAGAGTTTCGCTTGCAAACAAAAGCTCCCATATCTTGTCGAATATATCGCCGAGTGTAGAAGTAACGGTGTTTGAGCCGTAAAAGCTTACAAACTGGCCGTCAGGTCCGTAAAGGATTGCACCGTAGTATGAACCTTCACTTACTACGTAGGTGTAGCCTTTACTGTCTATTGCTATGCGCTTAGGCATAAACTGGAAGTCGCTGGGGATAACGTCTGCATCGGGCAGAGTCAGAAGGTCGAGTACCGTTCCGGCCTCATCGCACACAACTACGCGGGCGTGGTTTGTGTCAGCTATGTAAATCTTACCGTTGGTATGAACATACACACCAAGTGAGCCGGTAATATCGATTGCCTCGCCCTCGAAGGTCATATTTTCAATGACGGTCTTAAGCTGGAAATCAGATGACAGTACAACGATTCTGCCGTTTGTAGTATCGGCAACGTATATATTGCCTTTAGTATCGGTACAGATATCATTAGGTGCGTTAAATGCGCTGATATTAAGCGAATCACCGTTTATAGTTTTATGGTATTCGTAAACAGCGCGCTGCGAAGTGGTAACCTTTTTATCGTAGCCATTCCAGATTGTGTAGGTGTCGTAGGGTTTGTTCTGAACATCGGCAGCCGATGCAGTAATACCCATCACACCGAAAAGCATAACCATAACGGCCAAGAAAGCAAGACAACGACGCAGCATTTTATTTGATTGTTTTATTTTCATAAATACCTCCAAACCGTCGGGTTATTTAATACCCGAGCTGCTCATTGTCTTGGTTACGCTTCCCTGCGAAACCATATAAACCAAAATCGGCGGAATCATCATTATTACGGTTACAGCCATTGCCGAGCCCTGACGGGTAAGACCGCCGGCGGCTATGGTCGATGCCGCAGAGGGAAGTGTCTTCAGTTCTTCACTAAAGACCGTACCGCCTTCTATAAGCTGCCACAGATCGCGGAATGCGAAGAGTGTAAGTGTGAGCCAACCGGGTTTTACAATAGGCATTACAAGCTGCCAGAAAACACGGAAGGTGCCCGCGCCGTCTATACGTGCCGCCTCTATAAGTGCGTCGGGTACGGCCGCATCCATATACTGCTTCATAAGGAATACACCCATTGAAGACGGTATCATAGGAAGTATGTATACAAGGTATGTATCTATCATTCCGAGGTAGGAATAAATGAGATAGCGCGGAATTGCAAGTGTGTAGGAGTTATAAAGCAGCGAGAACTGAATTATCGCGAAGATAATTGCCTTGCCGCGAATGTGCGATTTTGAAAGAACAAAAGCGCCCATCGAAGCCACAATAACGTGAAGAATAGTTGTGGCAACACTGATAAACAAGCTGTTAAAAATGTATCTTGAAAGCGGAACAGCCAGGTTATCAAGCAGTGAAGGAATTACCGTATAGTTTTCAATTGTGGGACGTACAACCCAGAAACGCGGCGGATAAACAAGAAGTTCATCCAACGGTTTTAACGATGTGATGATGGAATAAATCATCGGAAGGATGGAATAAAGTCCGAAAACTATAAGGAATAAGGAATAGAAGAAGTTACCTGCCTTCGAACGGGTAAATCTTTTATACTGGTCCCTGTGCGTTACCTTGAGGTGGTCAGCACGGAAGTAGTTCTTTTTCATTTTAAGCATTATCCGCGCCCCCTTACTTTCCTGCAAGATTTATAAGCTTAAACATAAGCTGTTTTGTTATTGCCATAAGCGCGAACAGGAATACCGAAATTGCGGCGGCATATCCCATTTCGTATCGCGCGTTACCAACGTCGGTCAGCAGCGAAACTATCGTATCAACACTGTTGTTTACCGAGGGATAACCGCAAAGCTCAATAGCAACCGCACTTACCGAGAATGCCGACTGAATCTGCATTACGCAGCCGAACATCAAGATTTCACGCATTGACGGAAGTGTGATATACCAAAGTTCGTGCCAACGGGTACGAACGCCGTCGATGGCGCCTGCCTCGTAAAGCTCGGGGTTTACGTTCTGAAGACCCGAAATATTGGCAAGGAACGTGATACCCAAGCTCAACCACAACTGAACGATCATTATGATCGGCAGCGCGTAGGACGGGCTTTTGAGCCACTGTACCGGCTCAACGATAAGGCCGAGCGACATAAGTGTACTGTTAAGGTAACCGTAGCTGTCACCACTGAAGAGTACCTTCCAAATGAAATACACGTTACCGGTCAAAGCAGGTGCGTAGAAAAGGAAGGAAAGCAGTGTACGGATAGCAGGGCTGAACTCGTTTACCATCCAAGCCAGAACGAAAGCGAGCATAAAGCCGATGGGTCCGGTCACGATAGCAAATAAAAGTGTATTTCGAAGTGCGGTCGGGAAAACGTCGTCCTGAACGAACATACGCAGGTAGTTGTCAAGTCCCGCCCAGGTGGGAAGTGATACCGCATCGAAATGGAAGAAGCTTAAAAGCACCGAGGTCAAAACCGGCAGAATAGTAAACGTGAAGAACAGAATAAAGAAGGGTGCCAACATTACGTAGTAGGCTATCTGCTCTTGTCTGCTGCCGTATTTAATAGAACTGCTGCGCTTGATTTTATTCTTATTCATTTGTTTCTCACTCTCCCCTCTTCTAATCTAAATGATACTGGGTACGTTTTCTTGCGATTTCTGTATCGCCGATGTCTGCCCATTTAATTATCATATCTTTTGCATTTTTACCGTTGTTAACAACGTTCCAGTATGCCTGGTCGATAATACGTGCGGTATAGTATCCGCCGGCAACCTCTTCAACCTCACGTACGTTTTTCCACTGTGTCATAAGGCTTTCAAGGCTTTCCTTATCCCAAGCCATCTGTGAAAGAGCCTCGGGGTTTGCTGTAGTAACACGTCCCGAAACGCCCAAGATAGATTCGCAGTTGTTGGAGTAACGGAGCTGGGTGTCAGCAGAAACCCACCATTTTAAGAATTCCCAGCCGCCTTCCTGGTTTTTGGAAACGCTTAAGATTCCGCAGCCTGTACCGGAACCTGCCTGAAGGCTGTTTACCTTGCCGTCCTCGCCGACTGTTCCCGGAAGCACCGACATCTTCCACTTGCCCGCTATTTCGGGTGCGGCAAGGGTAAGCTGTGCATAGTAGGTGTAGCCTACAAGGCCGAGCGGCATAACACCGGTACGGAAACGGTTGAAGAAGTCATAGGTTATCGGGAATTTATACTCTGTGTAGAGTTTTGTCCACCATTCGAAGGTTTCAATGGCGGTAGCACCTGTTAGGTTAAGACCGTCAAGCTCGTTATTATAAAGCTTCTGTTCCTTCTGCATAAGCAGCGTCGGGAAGATTGAAAGCGATGCAACACCGGCATTGGTCTGTGTGCTGGAGGTTATCTGAACGTATGGCATACCAACCTGATAGTTGTTACGCATAATTATAGATGCAACGTAAAGGAATTCATCCCAAGTTTTGGGAGGTTTGATTCCCAATTCTTCAAATACGTCTGTACGGTAATACATCATACTGAAGCTCTGTGTATCGGGAAGTGCGTAAACACCGCCTTCAAACTGATAGGGCACTACAGCATCGGGAGAGATGAAGTTGTCTAAAACCTCTTCATAATCCTCAAACTGTGAAAGGTCAACCATTGCACCGCGGAGTGCGAGGTTTACCGGTTCGCTTCGTGCCATATGAAGCGAGCAGTCGGGGCCGTTGCCCGAAAGTATTGCCTGAATATATGAAGCATTGGAGATTTTAACATTAACACCTATGCCTGTTTTAGGTGTGAATGAAGACTGGATAAGGTCATTAAGTACGCGAACCTGGTCACGTCCCCAGTTAACCCAAATGGTTATCTGTTCCTCGGCATCAATATCACCGGATACGCTGTTATAGGTTCCGCTGAAAGAAGAAACAAGACGCTGGAACGAGAATTTTGCATCCTCCCAGAAGGAGGCGTCTGTTCCCTCTACTTCCTTGTCCTCGGCCGCGAATACCATATAGTCGATATCAAGCGGCAGCGACATCATTTCGTAAACGAGCGAACTTACCGAGCAGTAGTTTGTATAGTACTGGCTCTTATACTGGTGGGAGGTATAGGGGAATTTAAGCATACTCTTCATAACCTGAGCAAAGGAACGGATTGTTGTAGCGTGTGTACCGCCCGTCTTGCCGTAAAGGTCTTCAAGAGCGTAGGATATGCGATAAAGCTCATCCATATCAGCCTCTAGAGTTTCCTCAAACTTCGGAATCTGCTCAAAGAGGTTGTAGTCACGCGAAGCGTCGGGGGTTTCACCGGTAATCTGTACTATCTTACGGTAGAGATTTCCTGCGCTGTAAACAACCGACTCAAGCGCACGTGTCAAATCGGCAAGCTTACCGATAGATACCTCAAGCGACAGGGTGTGTTTACCCTCGGTCAGGTAGAACAAATACTCCTCGCCGTCATTCGAAAACTCGGCATACTGCCAACCCGATTCATACGGGAAGTCGATTTCGGATGCCTCTTTAAACGGAACCTCGCCGTCTATGTAAAGCTTACGATATGCGCTTCCGTTAAGGATTCCGTTCTGTCTGAACTTTATACCAAGCTTATAAAGGCCGTCGGCAGGTGCGGTAAACTCCCAGGTCAGGGTGTCGCCCGGTGTCTGCCAGTTGGTCGAGCCTATATAGTTTATCTTGCTGACAAACGGACTGGTCGGAGATACGCTGGGGTCTGAGGAGTCAGACTTTGCAACGAGGGAGTTTGTGCTCTTGTAAACAGCAGACTCACCTTCGATTACTATAGTATCCTTGCCCTCGTACTTCTTGTAGCCCTTTTTCTCGTAGGCCGCCTTTACATCCTCATAGGAAGTATACGCTACGGGAGCGCCGAAAACCATCTTGTCGAGATAAAAAGGTTCTTCTATCGACTCAAGCTCTATAGTATGCTCGCCCGCAGACAGCGCAAACACGTATGGGTCAGAAACAAGTCCCGTAGAGTCGGTGGCAAAATGGTCGGTAAACATCGTTACCTCAACCTGCTCGGCGGTAAACTGGTTACCAACACCGTCGGAACGGATTTCTCCGCCGTCCTGCCATACGCGGGGCAGTTCTATGGTGCTGACGCCCGAGAAGGGTGCCTTACCGTCAAGCTTTATACCGAGCTTTATCGGGTTGCTTCGACTCTTTATACCCTCGTAATAGAAACGGAGAGAATACATACCCGCATTTTCTACAGTAAACTTGTAGGTAACGGTGCCATCCTCGTTGGTCCATTTGAGAAGTGTTTTCTTGTCCTCGTGCTCGGCAACCTTTTCTACCTCGGCGCCCAGTGAGGACGTAAAGCCATCACCCTCAATTACGATTTGCTTTGTGGCATCCGGCAAACTCTCGTTAGCGGCGATGTAATCATCGTACTCTAAAAGTTCGATGTCGGTAGCTGCAGGAAGTTCTGCTACTGTGTCTGTAGCTGCCTTATCTGCCGATACGCCTATACTGCAACAGCTTGCAATAAAGAGCACCGAAAGAGCCAAACATAAAAGTCTTTTCATCTCGTACCTCCATATGCTTGTTTTTGCGATGTGCGGAAAAATTATTGTCAAAATTCATAAATCAACAACAACGGCGTTTGCCCTTTGTGAAAATTTACTAACAAAAATACTTTTTAAATAATAACCCGCCATTATCTCTATACATTTTATCATATTATACATATAAAAAAAGTCTAAAAAATTCCTAAATATTAGGAAAATTTTAGACTTTTACCCTTGGTTTTTTATTTCATTGTGCAAAATTACAACAACCCGTAATTTTGCGCTATTTTTATAAGTTCCTGTCGGTTTTCAATATCGGCTCCGGTAAGCATTTTTTTAACGCGATACTTAACCGAGCTTTGGGATATAAACATACGGTCGGCTATTTCGGCCATAGTGTAGCCGCGTGAAAGCTCCCTTACAATGCTCACGTCTATCTTATCCCACGTGCGGACAAGCTGTTCCGCCCTAAGATACGACATATAATCGTTATCCACACGATAATTATATCCGAGTTTTTCCTCGGGCTCGGCGGGATAAATATGCGCCTTGCTATCGGTGCTTTGACGGATAATCATAGGGCAATCGAGCAGTATGCTTATTTTATCGGTTTCGGGATTTTGACTTAAAAATCGGCTAAGTTTTACCGCCGAAGCGCCCAGTTTTTCAAAATCGGTATGCATAGCGGTGAGTGTCGGCACGGTGTGTTCGCACATTTCTCCCCCGCCGAAGCTAACACAAAACATATCATCCGGTATGTATATTTTCCGTTTTTTGCAAGCGGACATAAGATGTACCGCTTCCGCATCGCGCGAGCAAATTACGGCATCAAAACCGTACGCCCTTTTTATGAATGAATCCGTAAGCTCGGCTACCGAGCCGGCGGTTATGAGTTCTCCGTACACGCTGCCGTCACGTACTGCAGCTGAAAAAGCGCGGCTTTTGAAAACATATGACATTCTGCCGCCGCGACAGCCGATAAATGCGATTTTTCGTTTTCCGCAGGCGCGAAGATATGATATTATTTTTACCATAGCCGCGTTATAATCGAATCCGACGAAAGCATCGGCAAACGAGTTTGCGTCGTTTGGCATAGCGTTAACCGCTATAGGTCTTGCACCGCTTTCCTTTATCTTGCGGCACGCAGATTTCATCCAGTTTTCGGTATAGCCTACGGCAAGTACCAAAGGGTTTTTGTCGTCTGTGCCGTCGGGCGAAAAATAGTCTTCCACGCGCAGATTTTTCTTATCTGCTTCAGCCTTTATGCCCTTTAAAATATCGGTTATCCAAAAACCGTCAAGACCGACCTGTTCTGACACAATATAAATCGGCACAGCTACACCCCCCTAGTCAGTATACATTTATTATAATAATTGTAGCCAAATAAGGCAACAAAAATTTAATTTGCTTTAGCATTTACATAATTTAAAAAATATGATATAATGCTATAAATATGTTAACAATAAGGATGTTTTACTTATGTGTGGATTTGTAGGTTTTACAAACTTAATAAACGATGACGGCACCGTTCTTCACGAAATGATGGACAAAATCGTTCACCGCGGCCCTGATTCTGAGGGTAGCTTTGTGGACGAGCGTGTTGCACTCGGTTTCAGAAGACTAAGCATTATTGACCTGTCCGAAGGCGACCAACCGATATTCAACGAGGACGGAAATCTTGTGCTGACCTTCAACGGCGAGATATACAACTATCTTGAACTGCGTGAGGAGCTGAAAAGCGCAGGTCACATATTTAAGACCAACTCGGATAGTGAGGTTTTGGTGCACGGTTTTGAACAGTATGGTGCAAAGCTTGTAGAAAAACTGCGCGGAATGTTTGCCTTTGTTATATACAACAAGGCAGACGGCAGTATTTTCGGCGCACGCGATATGTTCGGTATAAAGCCGTTTTATTACACCGAAATGGACGGTTCGTTTATTTTCGGTTCTGAAATTAAAGCATTTTTGTGCCATCCCTGCTTTAAAAAGCAGCTAAATGAAGATGCTCTTTGCCACTATCTTTCGTTCCAATACTCCCCCACCGAGGAAACATTCTTTAAAGACGTTTATAAACTTCCGCCGGCACACTGCTTTATATACAAAGACGGAAAGATGGAAACCGTGCGCTACTGGCGCCCCAACTTCTCGCCCGAGCAGGGTGCACTTGAATACTATGCCGACCTTGCCAATAAAGCGGTTCGCGAATCGGTCAAGGCACACAAAATAGCAGACGTTGAGGTTGGTTCATTCCTCTCCAGCGGTATTGATTCCAGCTATATTGCCGAAGCCGCAAACGTTGACAAAACCTTTACGGTCGGATTCGAGAGCGACGGCAACCGCTATAACGAAATTGACTATGCCAAGGATTTTGCCAAGACCATTGGCGTAGAAAACATAAGCAAGGTTATAACCCCCGAAGAATACTGGGAAACCTTCCCGAAAATTCAGTATCATATGGACGAGCCGCTTGCCGACCCCGCTTCTATCGCACTTTACTTTGTTGCTAATTTGGCAAGCAAACACGTAAAGGTTGTAATGTCGGGCGAGGGTGCGGACGAGCTGTTCGGCGGATACCGAATTTATCAAGAGCCCATTACCACCACCGCATACGACCTGCTTCCCTTCTCTGTTCGCAGGGTAATAAGCAAAATCTGCTCGGTGTTACCGCAAAAGCACGGCATAAACTATCTTGTTCGACGTGGTAAAACTATCGAGGAAAGATTTATAGGAAATGCAAACATACTAAGCCTTAAGGAACGCAAAAAAATACTGCTTCGCGATAACGGTGTTGCTCCGCAGGTTCTGTGTAAAAAGTTTTACGATGAGGTCAGCGACAAGGACACCATCACCAAAATGCAGTATTTAGATATTAATATGTGGCTTATGGGCGATATACTGCTCAAGGCCGACAAGACAAGTATGGCAAACTCGCTCGAACTTCGGGTTCCGTTCCTTGATAAAAAGGTAATGGAATTAGCAGAAAAAATACCGCCCGAGTGCAGAGTAAACACCGTAACAACCAAACTGGCTCTCCGCAAGGCTGCCGAGCGTACACTTCCCGAACGCACCGCTATGAAGGATAAATTAGGTTTCCCTGTTCCGATTCGCGTTTGGCTTACCGAGGATAAATATTACGCTATCGTGAAAGAGGCGTTTACTTCGCCTGCTGCCGCAAAATATTTCAATACCGCAGCACTCTTAAAGCTTCTTGACCGCCATAAAGCCGGCAAGGTAGATAACAGCCGCAAAATATGGACCATTTACACCTTCCTTGTGTGGTATTCCCAATATTTTGAAGTTTAAAAGCCAAAAAAAGCGTAAATACTACTCTTACAAACAAATTGTAGGAGGAAGAGTATGAATAAAAGTGTTTCATCGTTTGCAAAGGGTATTGCAGCCGGAATGGCAGCCGGCGCCGTTGCCGCCACAGTCGGAAAGGCAATGATGTCCAACCGTAACAACCTCTCAAAGGGTTCTGCGAAGGTTATGCGCGCGGTTGGTGACTTTGTTAACGGAGTTCAGACAATAGTAAAATAATAAAAAAACCTCGATGTAGACATCGAGGTTTTTTGTTATACCAAAGCAAAATAGATAAGAATTATTATACCAAGCACTATGCGGTAGTAACCGAAAGCCTTGAAGTCGTGACGGCGAATATACGACATAAGGAATTTAATAGCCAAAACCGACACGATAAATGCCACTAGCGAGCCTACCGCCAAAATGCAAAGCTCGGTAGCCGAGAAGCTGTTGCCGTCCGACAGATACTGCAAAAGCTTTATACCGCTGCCGCCCGCCATTGCAGGAATCGAAAGGAAGAAAGAAAATTCCGCCGCAATGGTGCGCGAAGCACCCAAAAGCGTTGCACCCAAAATAGTAGTTCCGCTGCGTGAAGTGCCGGGAATGAGCGCCAGACACTGCATAAGTCCTATAAAGAACGCCTTGCGGTAGGATAGCGTATCAAGAGAAGATACGGTTTCCTTTTTCTTCATACTCTCGATTACTATAAACAAAACGCCGTACAGTATCAACGTTGCGGCAACAACGTATGCACGTCCGTCACCGGTAAGCAGCGAATCTATCTGGTCATCAAAGGCAAGACCGAGCACCGCTGCAGGAATGCTTGCAACCAGAATCTTAAACCAAAGAATAAACTTTTCTACGTAAACGTAGTTGTTACAGAAATTTTTAAACGCGCCGAGTTGTTTGCCCTCTTCCGCTTTAAAATAAGGGGTGACGGCGGTTTTCTTAAGATGGAAAGGCCAAATTTTACTCCAATACAGTATTATAACCGCTAAAATCGCGCCAAGTTGGATAGCGACAAGAAAAAAGTTTTTAAAAGCATCGCTTACGTCAAGTGTCAGGAATTCGTCAACCAAGATCATATGTCCCGTACTGCTGATAGGTAACCATTCGGTTATACCCTCGACAATTCCAAGGACTATCGCCTTTAATATTTCGAGCATAAAATCACCTCAAGAAAAAAATACCTGCATAAAATTATACAGGTATTTTATCACACTTTTTATTTTCGTTCAATAGATTTATACAGCTTAATATAGTCGTTAGCCGACTTGCCCCAGCTGTTGTCACATTCCATAGCGCGGCGGGCAAGTATTTTAAAGCCTTCCTTATTTTTATACGCGCCCAATGCACGGCGTACCGAATTCATCATATCGTGGGCGTTATAGGTTTTAAAGGTAAAGCCGTTGCCCATATTGTCGCCGCTGTCCTTGATGGTGTCGTTAAGACCGCCTGTTTCACGCACGATGGGAATGGTACCGTAGCGCAGGGCTATAAGCTGCGAAAGTCCGCACGGTTCACTCTTTGAAGGCATTAAAAACAGGTCTGCACCGGCGTAAATCTTTCGTGCAAGCTCGGGCACAAAGCCGAGTTTAAGCGCAACCTTGTCGGGATATTTTTTGGACATCTCGTAAAAGAAATTTTCAAACTCCCACTCGCCGCTGCCTAAAATACAGAACTGCAAATCCTCGCACAAAAGCTCTTCAAACACGCATTTCACAAGGTCGAGTCCCTTGTGTCCTACAAGGCGTGAAACAATTCCGATAACCGGAACGTCATCGCGCACGGGAAGTCCCATTCTTTCCTGTAGCTTCTGCTTGTTAATCAGCTTTTTGTCGATGGTGTCGGCGCTATAATTCTCGAAAATGTTTTTATCGGTTTCGGGGTTATACACATCGGTATCAATACCGTTAATTATTCCCGAAAGTTTAAACTCGCGTGCGCGCAAAATTCCGTCAAGCCCGTGAGAATATTCGGGGCTTAAAATCTCGCCCGCATAGGTGGGAGAAACAGTAGTAACCTTATCCGCACACTCTATTCCGCCCTTTAAAAGGTTTATGCAGTTATCGTATTCAAGCGGACTTGCATCATCGCCCGATACGCCCAAAACATCCTCGAGCAGTTCTCTGCCGTACTTGCCCTGATACTGAATATTATGTATCGTGAGCACGGTTTTAATATCGGTATAGAACGGGTCGTGAACGTAAAAACGGTCAAGATAAACCGGTGTCATAGCCGTCTGCCAGTCGTTACAGTGAATAACGTCGGGTTTGAAGTTTATGTGGGGCAGTATTTCGAGTACGGC
>JAZUOJ010000071.1:0-15378 GCA_045604625.1 Acutalibacteraceae bacterium
GCCCATTGGGCTGTGTTTTTTATTATTTCCAATAGTCAACCTTGTGCGGAAGGCCTATATCCGCCGCACGGAAAGTGGGTTCTTTGCCCTGCTTACGCTGCTTTATAAAATCTTCTAATGCTCGTATTGCATATTTGCCGAGAATTATAATTACCGGCATATTGATAAGCGCCATACCGCCCATCGTTATATCTGCAATACCCCACAAAAGGTCGGCACTAAGTCCTGCACCCAACAAGATTATGAGTGAGGCTATAATATAATAAACCGTATTAAACGTTTTATTCGGTGTTTTGCCAAGCAGATAGCAAAAAGCCTTATCTACATAAAACAGATTACCAATAAGCGTTGTAAAAGCAAACAGCACCATTGCTACCGTAATAAACACCGGACCAAATCCGCCCAAAACCGACCTAATGGCCGCCTGGACGTAGGGTGCACCCGAAAGCTCGGGCGTAGGCTCGATTCCCGAAGACATACACATAAATGCCGTGGCGGAACAAATAAGAAGCGTATCAATAAATACAGACAACACCTGTACCAGCCCCTGCTTTGCGGGATGGGCTACGTCGGCAGATGCAGAAGCGTTTGGTGCAGAGCCGACACCGGCCTCGTTACTGAAAAGTCCACGCTTTATGCCATACATAACACAAGAACCTGCAAAACCGCTAAAAATCGATTTTAAATCAAACGCGCCCTTAAAGATTTCTTTTATAATCGAGGGCAGCGCCGAGGCATTCATTATTGTCATAACGACAGCGACAAGAATATAGGAAAGTCCCATAACAGGTACAATATAGCTGGTAGCTTTTACAATACGTTTACCGCCACCGAAAAGACAAAAACACACGACGGCGGCAATAATAAGACCTATTATCCAAGGTGAAACTCTTTCATCATAAAAACTATACGTTGCAAACGTCGACTGAAGATTGAAGGATGCCAGCATATTAAAGCCGATACCATACGTTAATATCAAAAAGACCGAGAAAACAACGGCCAGCGTTCTGCTGCCGAGAGCCGCTTCTATATAATACGCCGGTCCGCCGTAGCTGCCGTCCGGTCCTTTTTTCTTATATATTTGCGCTAAGGTACTTTCAACAAATGCCGATGCAGCACCGATTATTGCTATAACCCACATCCAGAACACAGAACCAAAGCCACCGAGACAAAGTGCGGTAGAAACACCAACAATGTTGCCGGTGCCAACGCGCGAGGCAGTTGACACCATTAGTGCCTGAAATGAAGAAACACCCTTTTTATCTTTAGGCTTTTCGGTTACCGCACGAAACTGTTCTTTAATTTTTGTAAATTGGACAAACTTTGTGCCTATGCTAAAGTACAGACCGCCAAGCACCAAGACAATTATTAAAATATAGCTATAAAGAGCATCATTAATCCAAGCAATAATATTTTCGAACATATATAACCTCCAAAAGCCGAAAATACTGAATATATTATACGCAATTATGACGCTGGTAAAATAAGTGGAGATATTTACCTAATTTGCAATAGGCAGATGTACAACGGGCGTTTCTTCGGTTATTACCGAAAATGAATAGCCGTGTGCCAAGCCGTACTCTATTATTGCAGGAACGGCGTTTACGGTGTGCGCCTTGATATCGTGCATCAGCACAATATTATCGCGGTTTCTTTTAAGCCCCGATATAACCTTGTTTGCCACCTGTTCGGGACGTTTAAGAACAGTATCGTTACTGTCAACGTTCCAGTCGTATTCACGATATCCCGCCTCGGGCATAAGCGTGCTCAACGTTGTCATAATTCCGGCACAGCGTTTTGCGCTTACCGTATTAGAACTGCCGCCCGGGAAACGGAAAATACGGCTATAGTCGCCTGTCTGCTCGAAAATTATCTGATTCATCGCATTGAAATCAGCCATATAGTTATCGACGCTGTTATATATATTCCAGTTGTGAGAATATGTATGTACGGCTATCGCGTGACCATCTCGGTGAGCAGCACCTATAAGGTTTTGATAATCGGGGAACTGGTTAGTAACAAAGAAGGTTGCCCTTACGTTGTAGCTTTTAAGCGTAGAAAGCAGTTTTTCTGTATATTTACCGGGTCCGTCATCAAAGGTTAGATATATAACAGACGAGGAAACCGTATCACCGTCTGCAGGAAGTTTATAAACCCAAACAGAACGTGTGGCGGTGGATGTATTTCCCGATTCGTCGGTTGCGGTATACGTAATAACGTGTTCGCCGCAGACCGATGTATCTACCCCGCCGCTAACGACCACCTTTTCGGTCATTTTTCCATCGCGGTTGTCCGTTGCGCTATATCCCGGTTCGCTGTACTGCGCCCCTTGACGCACAAACATTTTACTAAGTCCCGCCAAAGTTAACTTGGGCGCGGTGACGTCCTTCATAAACTCTACAGGTACTACACGCTCGGCGGTGTTGCCCGATTTATCGGTTACAGTAAGCCTTACGCTGGATTCAAGGTCTTCCTTTGTTACCGACGCTGTCAGGTCACCGTCTACTAAATCTGTTGCGGTATATTCAAGCGGAAAAACGGTTGTACCCTCGTACACCTTTATGACCTCCGCACAGGTAATTACGGGCGGAATGGTGTCAACGACATTAACGGTACGCCTTACCTCGCTTGAGGTTTTTTCGAATGAAGCAGTATATAAAATTTCATAGCTGCCTAATTTTTGCGTATCGACAGTACCGCTTGTCTGATATTCAATTGGAGTAAAGCCGACAATTTCAGTACCGTACTCTGCCACACAGCCGAGCTCAACATACTCCTCGCCAACTTCAATTTCGATAACACCGTCACCGTTTAACGTAATATACGTATCCCCTATCATTTCGGCATCATATAGCGAAACACCCGCCGCTGCCGCCGCACAGACTATAAGATACAACAAAAACAAACTAACCTTTTTTAACACCCAAAACACCACAAACTATTTTTAACTATAAACTAAGTTCAGGGAACTCACACAAAAACTCCTTAAAGTCTTTAAGCATTATATCAGCACCGCCGCTATAATTGCTTTCAATATTAAGGGGCATTACCGGATCGTGCACGCTCATACGTAAGAGCATCCAGCCGTCGCCGGCTTCCTTGTCGGTTGAAACCCGGACGCCTTCGCGGTTGTCCTTTAATACAGTCCAACCATCCTTTGTTTCGGCGTAGTTGTAAAACGCCTTTAAAACTCTGTTGCCTACCTTTAAAAAGTCGTCAACGGGAAGATTTATACGGTATTCAACCGATTCCTCAGGTTCCGGCAGTTCAGAAAGCAGAGCACCTATATTTTCACCTTTGCGCGCAAGCTTTGCCATTAGGATAACAATTTTTGTAACCAGATAAGCACCGTCATCCAAAAAGTAGTTTTCGCGAAGAGCCGCGTGGCCCGACGTTTCGATAGCAAGAGGACAATTCACACCCTCGCTGTTTAGCTTTAAAGCCTCGTCTATTACGTTTCTATAACCGCGCTTATAGCGGTAATGCTTGCCGCCTAGAACCTTTTCGATAAAATAGGTAAGTCCGTCCGACGTTACCGAATCGGTAACAACGGTTGCACCCTCGTTATCATAAAGTGCGATACTGGCCGCGAGCGCTATAAGTCGGTTACGGTTAATCTCGTTTCCGTTCGAATCAACAATTGCGGCACGGTCAACGTCTGTATCAAACACGATACCAAGGTCGGCACCCGAATTTATAACAGCCTCACGCGCCGAGTCCATTGCCTGCTCGTTTTCGGGGTTTGGAATGTGATTTGGGAACATTCCGTCCGGCTCTAAAAACTGACTACCCGCAATATCAGCTCCGAGGGGTTTTAAAACATTATAGGCGTAAAAACCGCCTGCGCCGTTACCGGCATCAACAACGATTTTCTTTCCCTTAAGAGGATGCAAACGGTCGGTAGCACAGTCAACGCCGTCTATAATCATCTGGCGCAGCCTTTCGGCATAAGTGCTCATATAATCCACTTCTTCTATGACGCCCTTTGCAAAATCCAACGTTTTTTCGGTATTTGCAATTTCGAGTATTTCCGCTATTTCGTTTCCTTCCAGTCCACCCTTTTTGATAAAAAACTTAAGTCCGTTACGATTAAAAGGATGATGACTTGCGGTTATTTGCACCGCCGCGTCGCAACCGATATCAACAGTTGTCATAAACATTGCAGGTGTCGACGAAAGACCGCAGGTTAAAACCGTAAATCCGCGCATGCACAAAGTCCTGATAACGCAGCCGCGTATGCGATCTGCAGATATACGCGAATCATTACCGACTGAAATTTTAATATCGTTCGGTTTTTTTCCGGTTTTTTCGCAAAGCCATAAGGCAAATGCATCTGTTATTCGGCATATGACAGAATCAGTGAGGTTTATTTCCTCACCCGCTATTCCGTTTACAGCAATACCGCGTATATCGGTACCGCTTTTAAACTGCATAAAATCAATCACATTATCGCCTCCAAGATATAAGTAGTTAACGTGAATATTATATCATATTTTGTACTACGTGTCACTATATTATCTATAAAATATTTTGATTTTATTGACTTTAATTACACATGGTGATAAAATTTTCTATAGTTAAAAGTAAACTGGAGGCAACATCTTGGCAAGATTATATTTGATACGTCACGGTCAGAGCGAGGCAAACCTTGCCCGAATATTTACGGGCAGCGGCAACTTCCCGCTAACCGAACTTGGAAGAAAGCAAGCATCGGCGGCTGCCGATTATTTAAAGGATAAAAATATTGACTTGGTGTATGCAAGCCCGCTTGTGCGCGCATTTGAAACCGGACGTGCCGTTTCTGAGTTATGTAATGTGCCAATTATTGCAGAAGATGGACTAAAGGAAATAAATGCGGGAGAATGGGAAGGTAAGTTCTTTGACGACCTTGTTACCCTATACCCCGAAAGCTACTACACCTGGCGAAACAATATCGGCCGATGTGTGCCCGACGGAGGCGAATCGGTAAGTGAGCTTTATTCACGTGCGGTAAACACTATTTTAAAGCTTGTAAAACAAAATCCTGATAAAAATTTAGCCATTGCCACACACGCAACGCCCATACGCGCTCTGGGCGCTTATTGGTCCGGCATTTCTGCCGAAAATTTAAAGGATATACCCTGGGCTGCAAACGCTTCAATAACCAGCGTTTGCTATGAGAACGGAAACTTTTTTAATTTAAATTACAGCTTTTGTGACCATCTTGGTGATATTGTGACCGGTTTGCCCAGAAATGTATAGAGGTGATAAAAATTACTCATAAAAAGTTTAGGCTTACTTATGCAAAAACAGTGGCCATAGGTTTTATGCTAATAATACTTTTAGGAACCGGCCTCTTGTGCCTTCCGCTTTCTTCGGCTAGTGGCGAAGCCACACCCTTTGTTGACTGCCTTTTTACGTCGGTTAGTGCCACCTGCGTTACCGGACTTGCCACGCTTGATACAGGACTGTACTGGTCGCTATTCGGTCAGTTGGTTATTCTGTGCATGATACAGATTGGCGGTCTAGGATTTATGACCATAATCGCCATGCTTTATATTTTGGTGGGAAAAAATATAACCCTGGGTGAACGCAAACTTCTTATGCAGTCTGCGGGCGGCACTGATCTAGCAGGTATCATTAAAATTGCAAAACGCGCTGTTGCCGTAACCGCATGTGCCGAATTTTTAGGTGCCGCTATACTGTTCTTCCGTTTTCTTAATCTACTCCCTCCGCTGAAAGCCGCGTATTTTGCCGTATTTCACTCGATTTCGGCTTTCTGCAACGCAGGGTTTGATATTATGAGTCAGCTTGGCAGCGCCTCATTTTCGGGCTTTAGCGGCGATTTTACAATTAATATAACCATTATGCTGCTTATAATTTTGGGCGGTGTGGGATTTTTAGTGTGGAACGATGTGTTCCAAAGTAGATTCAATCCTAAACGATTTTCACTTCATACAAGAATCGTGCTTTGCGCCACGACGGTGTTGTTAGTCGGCGGCACTGTCCTGTTTTATTTTTCAGAGCGCAACCACGCTTTTTTAGGCATGACTGAGTGGCAAAAATGGCTTGCCGCAGCTTTTCAGTCGGTAACTACCAGGACTGCGGGATTTTTTACCGTGGATATGACATCACTCAGTGACAGCGGCAGCATTCTTTCCATGATACTAATGATGATAGGCGGTTCCCCCGGCTCAACTGCCGGCGGTATTAAGACGACAACCTTTGTACTGCTTCTTGCCGCCACCCTTTCCTGTGCACGTAATCGCGGAAGCACCGTTATTTTTAAACGGCGAATTGAGGACGAAACGGTACGTCAAGCAACTGCTATTGTAACTATTTATCTTTCGGCTGTTTTGTTTTCTGCCGCTTTGCTCTGTGGCATTGAGGGTATTGGCGTTCGCGAGGCCGGGTTTGAAGTTACCTCGGCAATAGCAACGGTAGGCTTATCTCAAAATATTACACCTACACTTTGCACTTTATCTAAACTGCTTGTTGCATTCTTAATGTATGCCGGAAGAATAGGCGGACTTTCACTAGTACTGGTACTTGCGGAAAGACGCAACCGCATACCCACTAACCGCCCTATCGGCAAAATTCTTATAGGATAACGGAGGACAACATATGAAATCTGTACTTGTAATCGGAATGGGACGATTTGGCCAGCATTTGGCACTTAAAATGCAGGAGTTGGGCAACGATGTAATGATTGTTGATAACGACGAGACCCTGATAAACAGTCTTGCCCCCGCATTTACCGACTCGCAAATTTGCGACTGCACCGACAGCCATGTTGTTGCATCTCTTGGGGTTGATGCTTTTGATCTTTGCTTTGTATGCATGGGCGAGGATTTTCAGTCTTCGGTTGTTATCACCTCATTGCTGAAAACACACGGTGCTAAATATGTAATTTCAAAGGCAACACATTCAATTCAGCGTGACGTGCTCTTTAAAATAGGTGCTGATGAGGTGGTTTACCCCGAAAAGGAAATTGCCGAAAAAATGGCGATTCGCTGCAACTCAAAAAATGTGTTTGATTATATTCCCTTAACCGACGAGTTTTCCATTTATGAAATTCCAATATTACCCGAATGGGCTGGAAAGACCATTATGGAAATTAATGTGCGCCGCAAACACAAAGTAAGTATAGTTGCAGTAATACGTGAAGGCAAAATGATGCCAATGCCCGGCGCTGAATACGTCTTCCAAACCGGCGACCATATAACGGTTATTGGAAAACCCGAAGACGTGTTTAAAATATCAGCAAAAGCACATTAAAATAAAAGAAAACCCGAACTTTTAAAGTTCGGGTTTTTGTTTTAATCTTTCCAATAGGTTGTGTTTGTAAGGGTAACCGCCGATAAAATATCTTCGAAAAAGAAGAAGTCAAGCCTGATATTTTCAAAGCTGCAGGTCAGCACCTCTGCCCCGTCTACCACACCGGGCAGGAAGAAAAGCTGCTCGGGTGTTGCCGCATTTACGGTATATTTAGCCGATAAAAGTGCCTCAACGTCACTCTTTGTGGTGGTATTTGCAATCTCAAGTCCGTAGGCTGTGCCGCCGGTGAGCGCAATTACCGATATGCCGTACTGCGCATTTTGTTTTTCGTAGTAAAACGAATCTATGCCGTTTGAAAGAACTACTGCGGTTTCGCCTACCATTTCGCCCAAAACAAGGTCGGGATTATCGTTTTCGGTGGCGGCAGTGTTATAAAATGCCGTGGCTTCGTCGGGTGTGGAGCCGAGTTTAATCTCAAGTTCGGGTATTTGTCCCTGGCTTGCAAAGGCGTCAATCGTACCCTTGCTTTCGTCATTAGCTAAATCTTTATCCTTGCCGCAAGCCGCAAATGAAAGGCAGAGAGCGAGCGACAGAAAAACACATAAAAGTTTTTTCATTACTATTTATCTCCTTTTTTAGAAACGTCACTCAGCAACTTGTAACGCAGATCCCAAAGATCCTGTGAAAGGTCTATATAATAAGTGTGGGGCTTTTCAAAACGTTTTACCTCGTCCCACATTGCATCAACCTGGTTGCGACAGTATTCTGCAATATCGCTGACGGCGGGAGAATTATATACCTGCTTTCCTTTCTCCATTATCTTAACCTGAAGCTTTTTAGCCGTAAAATTGGTTACCGTTTTACGTTTCCAGGTGTGAACGGGATCAAATATTTCATAGGGTTTGGTATCGTCAATCTTTTCGTAGTTCATTGTAATAACGTCGGCTATTGCTTTGCCGGTTTCGTTATCAAACAGACGCCACGGAATTTTAATGCCCGGAAGTGTTATTTTTGCTGTATTTTCGCTTACCTTGATTTTCGGTATAACCTCGCCGTCCTTTTCGACTGCGGCAAGCTTATACACGCCGCCGAAAACGGCTTCGCTCGACGCAGTTATAAGACGTTCGCCTACACCGAAGCTGTCGACCTTTGCGCCCTGCACCAGCATATCGCGTATTAGATACTCGTCAAGTGAGTTTGAAACGCAGATTTTACAGTCGGGATATCCTGCATCGTCCAGCATTTTGCGGCATTTTTTGGTAAGATAAGTGATATCACCGCTATCGATACGTATGCCCTTTGGACGGCAGCCAAGCGGTTTTAAGACCTCATCAAATACCTTTATCGCATTAGGGATACCCGATTTTAAAACGTTATAGGTATCGACAAGCAGCATGCAAGAATCAGGATATTTCTCGGCATAAGCCTTAAACGCCGAATATTCGTCGGGGAAAAGCTGAATCCAGCTGTGTGCCATCGTTCCCGACGGTACTACAGAAAAGTCCTTTGCCGATTTTACGCACGAAGTTCCCGCGCAACCACCGATTATTGCGGCACGCGCACCGTAGACAGCGGCATCGTAGCTGTGAGCGCGGCGGGCGCCGAATTCGAGCACAGCCCTACCGTCTGCCGCACGTACAATACGATTAGCCTTGGTGGCTATGAGCGACTGATGGTTAATTGTAAGCAGAACCATAGTTTCTACTAAAAACGCCTGCAACGCGGGGCCGCGAACGGTAACTATAGGCTCGTGCGGGAAGATGGGCGTTCCCTCGGGCACCGCCCAAACGTCGCACTCAAACTTAAAGTTGCGAAGATATTCAAGATACTCGTCACAGAAAAGATTAAGAGAGCGTAAATACTCAATATCCTCATCCGAAAAAGAAAGATTATTAAAATATTCAATAAGCTGGTCAAGGCCTGCCATTATTGCAAAACCGCCGTTATCGGGCACGCGGCGGAAAAACATATCGAAATACACGGTAGTATCACGGTATTCACTGTCGAAAAAGCCGTTTGACATTGTCATTTCATAAAGGTCAAGCAGCATTGTAAGGTCTTTACGCATATTATTTTCTCCCTTTTTGACTTTATATATATAATAAACCTAAATTTACCATATGTCAAATAAAAACCCGCACAAAGCAAATTGTGCGGGTTTTAAACTTAATACATTCCGCCTGCAGCTGCTGCGGCGTTTGCTGCTGCGGCTGCTATTGCGGGGTCTTCCTTTTTATCGGTAACGAGTGATTCGGTGGTGAGCACCATAGATGCTACCGAAGCAGCGTTCTGAAGTGCAGAACGGGTTACCTTGGTCGGGTCTACGATACCGGCTGTGAGCATATCGGTATATTCCTCGTTATATGCATCAAAACCGTAGTTTACCTTACCGCTTGAGAGAATCTTATCGATAATTACAGAGCCCTCAAGACCTGCGTTTGCGGCTATCTGACGAACGGGTGCCTCAAGCGATTTAAGCACGATGCTGACACCGGTTTTTTCGTCGCCTGCGGTTTCGTCAAGCAGAGCCTTTACAGCGGGGATAGCGTTGATAAGTGCTACACCTCCGCCCGCAACGATGCCCTCTTCAACCGCTGCCTTTGTAGCGGCCAGAGCGTCCTCTATGCGGAGCTTCTTTTCCTTCATTTCGATTTCGGTGGCTGCGCCAACCTTGATAACCGCTACGCCGCCTGCGAGCTTTGCAAGGCGCTCCTGCAGTTTTTCGCGGTCGAAATCAGATGTGGTGGTTTCTATCTGGTTGCGGATTTGGGCAACGCGAGCCTTTATCTGCTCTTTATCGCCTGCACCGTCAATAATAATTGTGTTTTCCTTGCCGATTTTAACCTGGCGTGCAGTACCGAGCATATCAACGGTTGCGTTCTTAAGCTCAAAACCGAGTTCCTCGGTGATTACCTGACCGCCGGTAAGGATAGCGATATCCTGCAGCATTTCCTTTCTGCGGTCGCCAAAGCCGGGAGCCTTAACGCCTACGCAGGTAAATGTACCGCGAAGTTTATTAACGATAATTGTAGAAAGGGCTTCACCCTCGATGTCCTCGGCAATTATAACAAGCTTTCTGCCGGCCTGAACAAGCTGCTCAAGCAGGGGCAGTATCTCCTGAATGTTAGAAATCTTTTTATCGGTGATAAGAATAAGCGGCTCGTCGATAACAGCCTCCATCTTATCTGTGTCGGTTGCCATATAGGGAGTGATATAACCACGGTCAAACTGCATACCCTCAACAACCTCAGAATAGGTTTCTGCGGTCTTTGATTCCTCTACGGTTATAACGCCGTCGGAAGATACCTTTTCCATAGCCTCGGCAATAAGTGTGCCGATCTTTTCGTCGCCGGCAGAAATTGTGGCAACGCGGGCAATATCCTGACTGCCGCTAACCTTTTGCGAGTTGGAAACAACGGTGCCTACTGCAGTTTCAACAGCACGGCTTATACCCTTTTTAACAACCATCGGGTTTGCGCCTGCGGCAACGTTCTTCATACCCTCGCAGATGAGAGCCTGTGCCAAAACGGTAGCGGTAGTGGTACCGTCACCTGCGGCATCGTTGGTTTTTACCGACACCTCTTTTACGAGCTGTGCACCCATATTTTCAAACGGGTCATCAAGTTCGATTTCCTTTGCGATGGTAACACCGTCGTTAGTAATAAGCGGTGCACCGAATTTTTTATCAAGAACAACGTTTCTGCCCTTTGGACCGAGTGTTACCTTTACAGCGTTAGCAAGCTGGTCAACACCCGACTGCAGAGCCTTACGAGCCTCTTCTCCAAAGATGATTTCCTTAGACATAATATCTCCTCCTATTCAACAATTGCAAGAATATCGGACTGACGGATGATGTTATACTCCTCACCGTCAACCTTTACCTCGGTGCCGGAATATTTGCTTACAAGCACCTTATCTCCTACGTTAACATACATTTTAACCTCGTTGCCGTCAACAATGCCGCCGGGGCCTACTGCAACGATTTCCATTATCTGTGGTTTTTCCTGTGCAGCAGCGGTAAGAATAATTCCGCTTTTTGTGGTTTCCTCTGCCTTTACGGACTTGATTACAACCCTGTCTGCCAAAGGTTTGATAGTCATATTTTTGCCTCCTATATTAAATACAATTAAAATCAAATTAGCACTCCTAACTTCCGAGTGCTAATTTATATTATAAACACTTTTTTACAAAAATCAATAGCTTTTGGAAAATTTAGCAAAAAATTCATATTCTGCTTAAAAATATGCCCAAAAGTGTGGAACTTATGCTTTAGCAACAACCAATCGGTCAGAATATTTTTCGCAAATTCCGCGCGGTAACATAAATCTAACCGCAGCCGGTTTAAGCTCAAAACGAATCTTCCTTTTACGCACTATCTCCCCGTCAAGATTTATCGGCTCGTCCTTTTCAGCTTCAATTTCCATCACCGAGCATTGTCCCTTATGGCAACAGGGCAGGTCTTCATGTGTACCGTTTTCGTACTTCTTTAAAAAGCGAAGAATGCTGAGCTTAGATATCTTTTCGACTATAAGCCACTCCAGCTTGCCGTCCATCGGGTCGGCTGCGGGCGCGCAACGATATCCACCTCCGTACACAGGTCCGTTTGCGCAAACGGCAAAAAGGCAGTCATATGTACCAAGTAGTTTACCGTCAACCCAAATTTTTGCCTTCTGTCCCAGTTTGCCGAAAAAGGTTTTTACTATTGACAGCTTGTATGCCATACTTCCCGAAACAAACGGGATATTTTTAAACTTTGACATTCCGTCGGCAACCACCGCGTCCATACCCATAGAGCACACGTTCATACAATACGTATCGTCAACCTTAACGGCATCCATAGAAAACGCGCTGCCTTCTATTTGATTTTTTATGCTCGTAAAGGGTGTGGTTTCGCCGAAGAATTTTAAAAAGTCGTTACCCGAACCGCAGGGTATTACGCCAAAGGTTACGTTCGGATATTCCGCGGCACCGTTAAGCACCTCAAAAAACGTGCCGTCTCCACCACAGGCAAAAATGGTAACCTCGTCACCCTTTTCTGCCTCGGCGCGTGCCTTATTTTTGGCGTCGCCGGCCGCCTCGGTAATTATAATGCTGTAGTCCTCGTCGCGACCTTTAAAATATTCGTCTATTGCGGGGACCAGCATTTCGGGTCCTTTGCCCTTTCCTGCCACAGGATTTATAAAAAATACATAACGCATTTTTAAATACCTCATCCTTTAAAATACATATAAAACTGGCATTTTATCATTCCGTTATAAAGCTTTCTGCGCTTATCTGCAGGTCTGCCGAAATAACGCTCAAATTCGTCGTGTGGACTTATAATGCCGTATTTTTTGCCGCCTGCCTTTACAAGGCGTTCGCCCAAGACAGAATAGAGTGTTTCAGCCTCACGGATATCAAGCAGCCTTTCGCCATACGGCGGGTTGGTAATTACCGAACAGCGTTCGTCAGGCAGAGAAAAATCCTTTACGTCAGCAACCGATGCCTTGACGTATTTTGCAACGCCTGCCTTTTTCGCGTTCTGCATTGTAAGCTCGACTGCGTGCGGGTCTATATCAAATCCGGTAGCGGTAAACGTAGCATCACGAACCACCATATCCATAGCGCGGGTACGCTCTTGTTCCCAAACCGTTCCGGGAATAAACGAAAAACGTTCGGAAGCAAAAAAGCGTCTGAGTCCCGGTGCGGTCTTTGTAGCCATAAGCGCGGCCTCAATAAGCACCGTACCCGAACCGCAGAACGGGTCGTAAAGCTGTGTATCCGGGAAGATACGAATAAGGTCGCACATAGAAGCCGCCAGAGTTTCCTTTATGGGTGCATCGTTTCCGATTTTGCGGTAACCGCGTTTATGAAGTCCCTCGCCCGAGGTGTCTATCATAACCGAAACGGTATCCTTGAGAATTGAAAAACGTATTTTATATTCGGGTCCGGTTTCGGAAAACCAGGAGCAACCGTATTTACTCTTAAGCCGTTCTACAACAGCCTTTTTTATAATAGATTGGCAATCGGGTATGCTATAAAGCTTGGAATTAAGGCTCCAACCCGTTACCGGAAAGGCATCGTCCTTTCCTATAAAGTGTTCCCACCTGAGTGCCTTTACTCCCTCAAAAAGCTCGTCGAACGTCAGCGCCGAAAACTCACCCACGCGGATGAGCACGCGTTCGGCAAAACGGCTGCAAATATTTACACGGGCGAGGATATTATAGTCGCCCTCAAAATTTACCCTGCCGTTTTCGGCAATAACACATTCAGCGTCCAGACGCCTTAGTTCATCAGCTAAAATGCCTTCGTTACCAAAAAGGCATATAGCCGTCAATTTTAACTTCTCCATACTACTCCTACAAAAAATGGCAGACACGATTTATGCCTGCCACAAAATTTTATATGTCTTATCTAGACGCTCCGCGGCGCGGACGTCTTGTATCAGCATTTTTGCGCTTAAGGTCAGAAAACTTGTCGTCACTTACCTGCTTGAAGCGGTTCATCATATCTTCAAAGGAACCGGATTCTTCGTGTTTAGCACTCCAAACAAAGGAATTATCCGGCTTTGGCGGTGTCTTTGGGCGGCGTTCGGGTTTCTTTTGTTCCATAGCACGCTTGATGCTAAGGCTGATTTTTCCGTCCTCGCCGATATTAAGCACCTTCATCTTTACGGTGTCGCCCTCTTTTACAAATTCGCGAATGTCACTGACATACGACTGGGCCACCTCCGAAATATGTACCATTCCGGACTGATTTTCGCCAAGGTCAACAAACACACCGAAATTAGTGATGCCGGTAACCTTACCCTCTACTATTTCACCTACGGTCAACTGCATAAAAGACTTTTGTTCCTCCTTAAAATGCCCTCAATAAACCGGAAATCAGTTTCCGGAAATATCCTCAAAAATTTGCTCGTCTGCATAGACGTAGCCCAACCGGTCACGAGCCGCTTTTTCTATTATCTCGGCTTCGGTTCCGGTTTCTAGCAGGCGTTCCAACTCCTCAATACGTTGGGACACCTCGTTTCTTTGTTCCTCTAGTGCCGCATACTCTTTACGCTGGTTCATAAGCTGAAGCTGCAAATCCCCCAAAGAATATAAAAGATATACGCATACCGCAAGCAACAAAATTCTGCGGATGACGCTATGTTTTTTGTTAGCTTTTCTTCCCATTTATATCTTCCTGAAATTTAATATTTTTCTTTATCTTTACAGAATGATTATACACCAACCGTTTTACACCTTTCAAGCCTTTTTTTGCTGTTTGAATGAACTTTTTTATAATCTTTACAAAAAAGTCGCCAATTCGCATCGAAATACGGCGAAAAGCACGATGAAAACGCAAAAAAGTATGCTTTATAAAACTAAACACATACCTAAGAGCAGTTACAAAAAGCGTTGATAATGATAATCTCCAAACTATAAAACCAAAGGCCAAGGCAATAAAAACATAGCCGCGCGGTTGTCCGAGCGTGCGCAGCATTAAAAGGCAGAAGGTAAAAAGGGTGCAAATGACGAAATAAAAAAAGTCCCCCACTGCAACCGCAAACGTCTTAGGCGCAGCACACAACCGATACGCCTTGAATACGTCATAAAGCATAGAGAAGCAGACGCCCATGAGCGCGCCTATAAGAAACGTAACGGCCTGTGCGCCGTTTTCTATTTCCCACATACTATTTAAAAATACGGCTCAACACCGAGCCGCTTTGTTTTTTGCTGTCGGAATACTGGGCCGAGCTTACAAACCCGTCCACCGAGAGGTCTCCTGTTTCGCGGTTAAATCCCGATATATGAAGTCCCTCACCTTTTATTGTCAGCGCGCCTTGCACCGTGTCTACTACTACTATGTTTTCATCAAAGCTTTCAACGTCCTGCACACCGGTAAGCGTGAGCTGTTTTCTGTTTTCCATTATAAAACTATGTATTTCTACCTGCTTTTCTTCAGACATAATAAATCCCCCTTGTGTTTTCAAGTTTATGAAAACAAGGGGGAACATATTACAAAACGGTCTATATAACGCGGTACATTTGGGGAGCGTCGTCCTTACGCACGGTTTCGCTGACCGCAAGCACTTCAACACTTACGGTGCGTCCCGCGAAGGATATTGTGATTTTGTCGCCCACCTTTACATCATATGAT
>JAZUOJ010000072.1:0-37751 GCA_045604625.1 Acutalibacteraceae bacterium
CAGTTCCAAAGTGCCTTGCCGGTGATTGCAGTAATCATAGTTTCTGCAAGCTCGGTCATACCCTTATCGCGGATATAAGCACGTGCAATTACGCGTCTCATCTGGTTGAAGGTGCGTGTGTGAACGCCCTTTGCTATCGGCTTGTCGTCGGTTGCATCGTTAGCTGTAGAAAGTACGATGCCGAGCGAGTTACCGTAGTTGTCCGAAATCTCAATTTCGCTGCGAGAAGAGAACTGAGCGTTCTGGTTAAGAGCGCTGATGCCCTCAAGTCTTGAATAGAGATTTCCGCTTCTTACAACCTCGGTGCCTTCGTCATTCATAACAACCCAACCGGTCTTATAGTCACCGCGAACCGAAACGTATCCGCATTCGGGAATGGTTCTGGAATCAAAGTCGCTTACGCGGTCGGGATACTTGGTGTCGAGAATGTGCTTGGACATTACAAAGGTTGAAACTCTAGAAATAGCAACGTAGTTAGGAATGTTAACCTCGGTTACATAGTAAATAGCGTCGGGTGTCTCGGCTGCTTCTATCTGTGCGCCTACCATTGTGGGAGCAAGTGTTGCTGTATCGACAACGCTGAGTGCGTCGATAGAGAGCGTGCCGGTTGTGTTTATGTTGATATAGGTGCTTTGAGCAGATGTACTGTCAATTACAACATAAACGTCTACAAAGCGGCCATATGTGTTGTAGCAGTATCCGCAAGTGTCATCTGCAGAACCGGCAGGAACAGAAACAATATCATTCTTTGCCTTGCTTACATAAAGTGTGCCGCCTGCTGCCGACGAAATATCAATTTCGTTGTCGGTCTTTAGTTTAAGGTGAGCAAGATATTTGCCCGAGCCTAACTGGAAGGGAAGCTTGACGTTTGCTTTGCTGTCGGTGGTTACCTTAAGGTAGCTGTTACCCATAACAGCAGCATCATAGCCTGCGTCTTCCTTATCTGTGTCGGTGTAGCCTACCATCTGGGCAGATGTTACGTCACCGCCAAGAATTACTACGTTATCAACCGGAACGTTTTCGTCTTCAAAGTCGCCGCCGTTTGAAATGTCGGTCTTGGAGGGCGTCATTGCAGCGAGCATTGTCTGTGCGTAGAGTCGGCAGCCAAAGTCGTTGGAGTGAACACCGTTATCGGCACTGTGGTCGCAGGTTTCCTTGCTCTTGTCAACGTCAAGGCAAATGTCGGTCAGCGAGGTTGCCGCAACGTCGTCATACTCGTCGCCCAGCTCATAAAGTGCGTCGGCAAAGATTTTTTCGGTTGCCTGCTCGTAAATGTTAATGTTATCGTTTACAGCATTACCACCGTACAGCAGTATGGAGGTGTCAGCCTTTGTTTCTTTCATAAACTCGATTATGCCCGCTGTGCTGGCTTTAAAGGCATCCTTTGTTACGTTTTGTTTGCCGTCGTCATTGATGCTATAGCCTATGAGGAACAAATCGGGTTCCTTTTCGAGAAGCTTATAACGTGCTGCGATGTTCTTGTCGCCCCAGTCGGCAGTCTGACCGCCGAGGGAAAGGTTTTCCCAGGTGATTTCGCTGTCGGGGTAAACCGCTTTAAGTCCCTCAACAAACATTGTCATCCAGTTGGGGGTAAAGGGCGGCAACCACCAGCCGTAGGGAACAGTGCTTCCGCTATTGGTGGTGTCGTAAACGTCATAAAGTCCGCCGCTGGCGCTCATACCACTGGTCATAGAGTCGCCGTAGAAAACAATGTGAACGTCTTCGCCGTTTTCAAGCTTTTCCTTAATAGAGGGGAGCTCGTTTATAAGGGACTGCTGTGCAGTACCCTGATATCCTTCGCCCTCTGCCCATTTTTCGCTATGGGTGTAGGTGATGGAAAGGTAATAGTTGCAGGTGTCATATTCCCAGTAACGTGTTACCGTAACACCCTCGGTGTCGGAGGTTTTGCCATTTTCGTAACCCTCGTCACCCTCGTAAAGCAGGGGTGCGGTGGGGAATACGGGGATAGAGGTTCCCTCAAGCAGTACAAATTCACCGTCAACGATGTCGAAGTCTACGCCCTTTACGTAGTAGGTTTCAAGGTCGTAAGAACGAACAGAAACTATGCTGTCAATGGGGTAGAGAAGTTTAGCACTTGTTCTGCCGGGGTAGAAGAGAACGTTTTCCTGATAAACGGTGTCACCCTCCCAAACGGGTATGTTGTAAAGAGGAATATTCCATTTATCGAGCGGATTACCGTCAAAGTCTTTTCCGGCGGTCGGGTAGTCGTTGTCGTTCGATGCGGTAACGGCAATTTCGTTGTTGTCTGCAAGCGTAACTGTGTAAATGCCGTCCTGTGCGGTTACGTCCTGGCCGTTAAATTTAACGGTGTTAACCGAAACGGCATCGTCGTGCAGTAGCTTAAAGCTGTAGTCAAGTCCTGCTGCAACGGGGCCAAGTCCTATACGCTCGGCGCGTACGTTTTCTTTGCCGCTGTAGCTTACATCCTGCTTTTCGTAGAAGCTGAAGTTATCATAGTCGATATCGGTAGAGCATTTGTTGGTGCCCATTGCCATATAGAATGTGGCGGTGTCCGACTCGGCAAACATATTGCCGTCGCTTGACGTGGTGGTGTCGTGGCCTGTGCCAAACTCAACCATAACCTCGAGCCAGCCTGTTCCGCAGGCAGCGACGATTTTGTCAAGGTGCATCTGATAGTTTTGAATAGAGTTATATTTCTCAAACTTAATAAATTTGCTGTGGTCTTCTGCCGAACGGATGATTATATCATAATATTCCAGCTTGGGCCAGTTACCCCAGGTATTAGCGCCGGTGGTGCTGCCGGCTACCATCATTCCATAAACCGGTGTTGAGGTGCCGGTGGGAGCATATGAATTTATCTTCATATTGTAGGACATAACGTAGGTTGTGTCCTTTTTAACCGTTACGGGCATTTTTGCCGACATAAGCGCATCGCTCTTGGTGGTGGCTTTAAGACCATAAGAGTCGTCTATACCGGTTGTATTCGTAAAGGTCATAGCCGAAAGTTTAACGCTGTTCCACAAATCAAGACCGTGTCCTGCGCTAAAGTCGCCGTCGTTTATTTGGTTGTTATAACCGAACTTTGCAACATAGCGTAAAGATGAGGCAATGGTATCATCTGTGGATTTTAACACGTCATCCTGATACCAACCAAGGAAGGTGTTGCCATAGTAGGGATGGGCGGTTACCGTGTCATTATCGCCGAAAGTAACGTATCCACCCTTGTCGCAAATGCTGCCCTCGACAAACTTTGCAGTATACGTGCCGTTTGTGTTAAAGGTTTCGGTTGCGTTTCCCGATACTAAAACGTCGTTTTCGTCATACCAGCCGTCAAAGGTATAGCCGTAATCGGCGGTTGCGGTATAGGTTTTTGCAGTAGCCATCTGCGGGTAACGTGTGCTGCCTGCTACAAGGCAGTTATCGGTTGTTGCGGTATAGCCGTAATTACCGCCAGAAAGGTCAAAATAGTTGGTGGGCATAAGGGTGTTTTCGGTTTTAGCAGGTGTAATACTACCGTTTTCACCCGATACTACCTTAAGGTCTGTAAATTCCGAAGCGGTAACCTCCGTAAAGCTTACGTTATCGATATAGTAGGTGTTGGTAGCTGAATTACCTACACCAAAGGTGAGCCATACGGTGGCTGTTGTTTCATTTTCAGCAAAGATAGAGGCGTCCTCGCCCGAGTTAAATACGAAATAGAAATCTGTCCAGTCGTCGTGAATGTAGTTTTGCCATATTTGCGGCTGCAGACGCGTAACCGAGCTTGCGGATATATTTCCTCTGAATTTGTATGAGGTATACGCATCAGCATTTTCAGCGTTAGCATAAACCGACCACTTAGCGGGTATGGCAGATGCTGTCCAGCCATTTGTAAACTTTTCTTCCGAATGAAGAGAAACGTAGGAAGCGTAATCTGTTTCGGTCACACTATAGAACGAGAAGTGGAACGCGTAGTCCTTGTTCTTTTCAACCGTTACTGGCATACAAACAAGGTCGCAGTTGGTGTGGGATGCAGTAGCGGGAGCGCAGTAAAGAGCATAGCTTCCGTGCGATGCAGCACTGCCTGTGGGAACAGCAGCTACGGTATTTTTACCGCCGTTCTCTGCCGTGTGCTTCGAATTGAAATACGATAGCGCAGCGCCGTTGTTTGCTTCAAAGCTACCGTCGGGTATCTGGTTATATGCGTTAAATTTAGCGGTAAGGTTTTTAGCAAGTGTTCCGCTATAGGTTATGTCGGATGAAACCAGACCGTCCTCGGTGTACCAACCAAGGAAGGTATTACCGTAATATGGGTGCGCGGTAACGGTAAATGCATCACCCGTAACCGCATCTGTGTCACCGGTTATATAGCCACCCTCGTCCGAGAAAATTCCTGCCACTTCATAAACCGTTATATTATCCATCAACATAACAAGGTTTGAATTGTTTGCAAAAACCAGCGTTGCAGAGTAGTAGCCGTCATCGTCTGCAGTAAGAGAGTAATCGTTTATTACGTCGTTTGCTTGGAATGTAAAGCTGTAGTTTTTGAAATCCCCAAAGTCCCAATAGGTATCACTACCGTATGTAAAGGTGGGGAAACCTTCGGTGGTGGTGTTTATGTATAGCTCATTATAAACCGAATCGCCCGAGTCGCACAGGTCGTATGACTTGTTGGTTACGGCAGAAAATTTATTGGTTTTTGTGTCAATAAATTTACCGGCGTAGTTGCTTATCTGAATATCAAAGTTAGCAGTATAGTTGGTTGTGTTTAATACAGGAACAAAGGTAACGTCGGCCGAAACGGTATAAGCCTTATCAGCCTCTAACTTAATGTCCTGCATTGTTTGGTTCCATTTATTGGCGCGAATAGAGGGCGATTTGCCGTTTGAACTGTACTTGGCGGCAAAAACGCCTCGGTCATAGTGGTAAAGCGCACCGTTGCTGTAGGCGGCATTGGTTGCAGTGTTATAGCCGGATGTGCGCCAACCGTAAGGGTTGTCACCGACTATAAGTCCCCAATCTTCGGTGCCGTATTCTGCCGAAGCATATTCATTATCTGTCCAAGTGCCCATAGAAGCGTCGCCGTTGGTAATAAGATTAACGGGAACGCTTTGGGTTGCGCTTGCCGGAAGCAGCATAAGTACCGACATAGTACTTAAAAGAAGCATTACCGACAGCGCGATGCTGAGTATTTTTTTCATATCTGTCACCTCTTATAAAAATTAAGGTCATTGCTCAAAATTATTTTACCATAATATATGTATTTAAAAAATAAACAAAACGATATTTTTGCACAAAACGATACAAACAAATTTTTAACTTGTTAGGGCAAAAAAAGCACCCGAGAGGGTGCTTTTTTAGTTCGAAGAAATCTGCTCTTGGTTTTGAGCGTTTATTGTGTTTTGCGAGTAAATTTCTATATTGCCGTTTTCGGTGCGTATGTTAAGCTGTTTGCTTCCGCCCAGTAGACCGGTGGGAAGATTACAACTGCCGTTTTGAGCATCGCAGTTGTAGGAATAATCGGTTTCACTTCCGGCAATAGTACCGCGTATATCGCCGTTTTCGGCAATAAGGGTAAGCGCCGCGCCGACCGAAACGTTGCTTATCTGTGTGTCGCCGTTTTCGCTGTCGCCGAATATGCTGCCTGCGGCATCAATATCGGCAAGGGTGAGGTGGCCCGTTTCGGTTTCAACGTACATATCGGTAACTGTGGTTTTCTGTGCGAAAATATTACCGTTTTCTGCAGAAACTTTAGCAGTGCTTCCGCAGTTTACGTTGTAAAGCTCAATCGCGCCGTTTTCGGTATCAAGCTCAAGATTGCCTAATGTTTTAACACCGCTTAGTTTAATATAACCGTTTTCTGTTTCGGCCGAAAGTGCAGAAAGGCTTATATCATCGGCGGTTATATCCCCAACCTCGTTTGATATTTTTACACTTCCGCCGAAATCAGCAGGAAGGGCAACCGTAACTATGGGGGTGCTGACCGAAATACCGATAAAACTCGACTGCTCAGAGGATGTAACGGTAACGACGCCCGACTGGTCGGTAATATCGTAAATTCTGATTCCGTTTTGATAGTACTTAATATGTACCTTTTCATCTTTAGAAGCGGTAAGCTTTATGTCTGCACCTATTTCGTCAATTTTAATTTCCTTCGTGGCACCGCTTGCGGTGTAGGTGGTGGCGGTGTAGGGCGGCTCGGTATCAAAATTTCTGATATCAAAGCCCAAAAATGCAAAACCTACAAGGAACAGAATAAGTCCTGTAAACAGAAGTGCTGCAGAAATCAGATAAATTCTTGAGGGTCTCATACTGCCAACGCCTCCTTTGCCATAAGCGCTCTTATTTTGTTGTTTATGTACGAGCAGGATGCACAGGCTATTTTAATCAGCGCACGCGCAGGACCGATAACCAAAAGTGAAATTGCGGTCAATACCAATGCGGCACCTATAATACAAAGACCAACCGGTAAGGCGCTTGAAAAGCACATTACGGCGCCCCCTAAAATTCCCAGTATACCGCCAAGGAAAAGGGCGGCAACAACGGCCAAAACCGATGAAACCACAACCCAAACGGCTATAACCAGCAAATAGCACACAAAAACGAGCAGGGTAGAGCTGATAAGACGGGAAACGGTAGGCATCGATTTGATTTTATTAGAAATTCGATGTTTTTCCTCACCGTAGCCCGAGCGAATAAATTCAAGCGCAGCTTTCTCCACGCTGCCGAAAGCCGAAACGGCTTCCTCCTCGCTCATACCGTTTTCCATTCTGCCGTCAATAATACCGCTATAATAGTTGACAGCTTTTTCTATCTGATAAGGTTTCAGGTGACAAAGCTGGCGGGATAAATCGTTTAAAAAATCCTGCTTTAACACTAACCTCGCTCCTTTCAATAATCTATATAAGATTATTACATTCAATTGCCGGTTTGTCAAGGATATTATGTGCTTGACGGGCAGACAAAAAGAGGTTAAAATTTATATAAAAGGGGGGAGAAGCGTGGTATTTGTAGCTGTTCGCGGTTGTGAAGAAAACAATAAAAAAATGCACGACTGTGCATATAACCTTTGCCGCGAAATGCTGAGCAGTCTCGGCATTTCCGACCGGATAGAAAAGGATAAAAGCGGAAAACCCCGCGCTTTAGGTGCTTTTATTTCCATATCTCATTCTCACGGTGCTGTTTGCTGTGCCGTAAATGCGCAGGCGGGCGAGCTAAAAATAGATAATGCTCTCCTTTTTTGTTTTGCAGCCGATTTTTGCGATATCGGTGTCGATATCGAACAGATTCATACGTCACATAAAATACGTAAGATAGCCGAAAAAATCTTTTCCCCCGCCGAGAGGGAGTATTTATGTGCAGAGGATGAATGCGAACGTTTTTTTAGCATCTATACACGCAAAGAAGCCTATTTAAAAAAGACGGGTGCCGGACTTTCGGGTATAAAGAAGACGGATACCTTTTCGCTGCCCGATACCTTTATAACCGAAAGGATAAATTTGTGTGACAGAGAATATATTTTTAGCGTTTGTTCATAGATTTGACTTGAATATATTTGTGTTTTAATGTAAAATAGTTTAAAACGATAGGAGGTGCCCGACTTGGACGAACAACAACTTAAAAGTACATTCGCTAAAAAATTGGCATATTACCGTAAAAGCGCGGGCATGACTCAGTCGGAGCTTGCCGAAAAGCTTAACTATTCTGACAAATCGGTTTCCAAGTGGGAACGCGCAGAGGGACTTCCCGATGTTTTCGTGTTAACCCAAATCAGCCGACTTTTTTCGGTCCCGGTGGACGACCTTTTAAATGAAAAGGCTCCCGAACGTCCCGTTGATATTGTTTTAAACCGTCGGCTTATCACCGTTATTGCTGCTGCGGTGCCGTGGCTTGTTGCGGCAATTGTTTTCGCAACGCTCTTTGTTGCGGGTGTTCCCGGTGCGTGGCCGTGGCTTTGCTTTGTTTACGCGGTTCCGGTTTCGGCCATTGTGCTTATCGTGTTTACCGCTATGTGGTGGGGTAAAACCGCGCTTGCCGTTTCTATTTCGGTGCTTTTATGGTCGCTGGTGCTTTGCGGCGTTTTAACCTTTAATGTTATAAAGCTAACGTCGTTTTTTGCGGTTGCCGCTATATGCCAGATAATAATTGTACTGATATTTAAAATAAAGTACAAAGGAAAGCGAACTCAAAACATAGAAATTTCTGAATAAAAGTATTTATACACCGTACCGAAAGGTGCGGTTTTTTTTATTGACAAAAAAAGGAATATATTGTATTATTGTGATAGTACAATAATACAACAGAAAGGAGTATCGTATGGCTTGGAGCTTTGATGAGTACACACCGGTTTATTTACAAATAGCCGACCGTATACGAAACGGCATCCTTCGCGGAGAGTACCCACCCGATTCGCAAATACCGCCGGTTCGCCAACTGGCGCTAACAGCGGCCGTCAACCCCAACACGGTTCAGCACGCGCTTGCCGAGCTGGAAACCGAGGGCATAATTTATTCCCGCGGTACACAAGGCCGCTTTGTCACCAATGACCAAGAACGACTAAAGGCGGCACGGTACGATGCAGCAAAGAAGTTGGTTCATGGCTTTCTGTCGCAGGCGAGGGAGCTATCCATTTCGCCCGACGAACTTATAAAAATGATAGAGGAGGAAGCAAAGTGAGCATACTTGAATGTAAAAACCTCTGCAAAAGCTACAAAAGCGGCAGACCGGTGCTTTATAATATGCAGCTCGAGGTGCCCGAGGGCAGAATAGTCGGCCTTTTGGGACCAAACGGTTGCGGAAAGTCCACCCTTATTAAAACAATTGCGGGTGTTCTTCAGCCCAATTCGGGCGAGGTGCTGGTAGACGGAAAACCGATAGGTGAGGAAACAAAAGCACTTGTATCCTATCTGCCCGAACGCACATATTTTAACTCTTGGATGCGTGTGTTTGAACTTGTGGAATATTTTGAAGAATTTTATGCAGATTTTGATTCGGCAAAAGCGTACCGTCTGCTATCGGATTTGGGAATAGACCCGTCCAGCAAGCTTAAGACACTTTCGAAGGGCACAAAAGAAAAGGTGCAGCTTATTCTCGTAATGTCGCGTAATGCAAAGCTATATCTGCTTGATGAGCCTATAGCGGGAGTAGACCCTGCCGCCCGCGAATATATTTTGGGTACCATAGTCGGAAACTATAATCCCGATTCGACCATTATAATAACTACCCATCTTATAACCGACGTAGAGCAGGTGCTTGATGATTATATGTTTATATCCTACGGCGGAAGAATCTTGAAGCAGGGCTCGGTCGATGAGGCTCGCGCCGAAAACGGATGCTCGCTTGATGCGCTATTCAGGGAGGTGTTTAGATGTTCCGCAAACTCTTAAAATACGATAACCGTGCAGTATTTAAATACTGGTGGATAGCAGCAGTCAGTACCTTCTTTTTTGCAATGCTTGGCGGTCTGTGTATTCAGATAATTAACGTTGAATATACCGAACACGATGCGCTTCAGGTGCTCTCGGGTTTAGGACTCGTCTTATGTATAGTGGCTTTGGTTGTGTTTTTGGTGTTAAGTGAGATTTTAGTGTACGTTCGCTACTATAAACACTTCTTTACCGACGAGGGTTATCTTACTTTTACCCTTCCGGTAAAGAAAACCTCGCTTATTGATTCTAAAATTGTAATGGCGCTTATATTCAGCATCTCAAGTATTGCTATACTCGTTTTCGACGTGTTTATTATGCTGGCTGCGGGCATTCCCGAACACCTTTTTAACCCCTCGTTATGGAGCGATATATTTGCGGTGCTTTCGGATTTCTTTGGTACACTCGGTTTTTACAGCGTGGTTTACATAATCTTGGGAATTTGCATTTTGCTAACAGCGTTCACCGCACAGCTTATGTTTATTTTCGTGTGCATTACTATAGGTGCTTGTGTAACCCAAAAGCACAAGGTGCTTTGCGCAATCGGTATATACTATTTGGCGAATGCGGTAGTATCGTTTGTTGTGCAGTTGCTTTCGCTGGGAGGCGTGTTCACCGCTTTTGAGCTGATAGACGCACTAAAAGAAGGGCAGACCTTCTTCTGTGTTGCGCTACTCCTTTTGGGTGTTCTCGGTATATTTGTAGCCGTTGCGGCAGGACTTTATTTATTGCTTAATTTCCTGCTTGATAAAAAACTTAATCTTGAATAGGGGGAAAGACAATGAAGAAGATATTACTTGCCATATTTCTTGCTGTATTTATGCTTTCATCGGTCCTTTGCCCCGTAACGTCGGCTCTGGATTTGCGTTATCCCGAGGATGCGTGGGTTATGACGGACGATTTGCAAATACTTTTAAATCGCGGCAACAGATATATAAGATTTAACGGAACACGCCCACTAACGATGGACGACACGTTTTATGAAAGCGCTGTCCAATGCGAGGATATCGAGTTTGAAAGTGAACTCGCCGAAGATAAATATGACGGTTCTTCGGTAAGTGTATACGAAAAATTATCCTCTGTAGCCGTCGAGGTTGATATGTTTGTGGACGGATACTATGAGGAAAGCGTTTGGTACATAACAGAGGAAAGAAGCTCTGAATTTGAGCAAATGAAACAGGGAAAGGGTATCAATTTTTCTACTAAAAACTATCACTTCAACAGTTTTTACGGAATAAGTCTTGGTACCTACAGCAACTGGAAAGCAAGCAGTGAGATAATAAATCTCCCTGCATCAAAAATTTCCGGCAGCACATACGACCAATACCCGTTCTTCGTCACCGACAGTTTAGGACTACTCAATTACGAATGCGGTATTATTTTCAGACAACCGGATGAATCGGGTGGCAGCGACTATTATCTTTTAGAATATGCCGATTATGACCGCACGTATTTTTATGCAGACGGCACGTTGGCAGATGACCACGACGGTTTGCTTACCGCATATAAGCTGCAGGATGAAAAATTTTCAGCAGAGCTAACCGAGTTTTACAATACGATGCCCTCGGATGAGCTTGACTGGATAGTAGGAAATGATAGAAGCGACGTTGTAACGCTGATTTTCTCTACTATATTCTTTGGTATAATACCTCTTGCAGTTATGGTATTTGCGCTTATAGTATTTATAAAGAGTCGCCAAACAGGCTACCGCCGCGCCGCCATAGCAATGCTTTCGGGCGCCGCCGCAGTAATTATCGCATTTTTGCTGATTCTATTTTTTATAACAAAATAAAAAAACTCCCCGCCATCGGCGGGGAGTTTAATTTTAATCAGTCAAATAATATTTAACAAGCGACTGCAGCAACGTGTCGCGGTCGACGCGGCGAATAAGGCTGCGTGCATTGTTGTGGGTGGTAATGTATGTCGGATCCTCTGACAGAATATAACCAACCAACTGGTTTATGGGGTTGTAGCCCTTTTCTTTCAGGGCATCATAAACCGCAAGCAGAATACGTCTTATTTCCTGTTCCTGCTCGTTTCCGATTGAAAATGTCATAGTCTTATCATTCATCATTAACACCTCACCTAAATATTATAACAAATCTCTGCAATATGCAAGCATAAAAATATTAATTTTTGATTAACTACGCAGAGTTGCGCCGATTTCTTCGAGTTTCTTTATGATTTTGCTCATTGTACGGTCTATCTGCTCGTCGGTCAGGGTGCCCTCGCTCGAACGCAGACTTACGTTATAGGCAATGCTCTTTTTGCCGGCCGGTATCTGTGAGCCGATGTAAACATCAAACAGTTCGACGTTTTCACAAAGCTTGCCTGCGGCTGTGCGAATAACCCTGTCTATCTGACCTGCGGGAAGCTCGATATCGCAAAGCAGAGCAAGGTCACGGCTTACGGCAGGGAATTTAGGCAGAGCCTTGTAAATAGTCTTTGCCTTTTCTACAGTCATAAGCTTATCAAGCTTGATTTCGGCAATATACGTGCGCTCGGCAAGAGAGAAGGTTTTTACCGTTTCGGGATGAACCTCGCCCAAAACAGCGACGCACTCGTCATCCAACATAACCTTTGCCTGTCTGCCGGGGTGCAAATAAGGTTCGTCGCTGCGCTCAAACGTGACGCAGGCTCCAAACTCCTCAATCACCTGTTCTACAGCGCCCTTAAGGGTGAAGAAGTCTTCCTTTTCACCGTACATACCTATAGTCATTGTCGGTAATTCAAGCGGCTGTTCGGTAATCGGTAAAGCCTTGGGAACAAAACGCTTTGAAATCTCATAAAGGCGTGCTGACGGGTTTTTGCGGTTATAGTTGGTAGAAAGCACGGTAAGCATCGAGGTTACAAGCTGTGTGCGCATGGTAGAATATTCGTCACCAAGCGGGTTTAAAATCTTAACAGCGTTCAGTCGCTCATCGTTTTCCGGCAGGGAAAGCATAGCGGTGGCCTTGCTGCTGATAAACGAATAGGTCATAATTTCGCGCATGCCCGCAGCGGTCATAGCGGCCTTAATACGGTTTTCAGTAAGGCGCTGTGGCAGAAGTCTGCCGCGCATAACGGCACCGCGCATAGGTGTGCCTATAATATGGTCGTATCCGTAAATACGCATAACCTCTTCGGCTAAGTCTGCCTTGCCCTCGATATCGCTGCGGATAGAGGGAACGCGGCAGGTGATTTCGTTGCCGCTAAGCGTTGCCGAAAGGCCGAGCGAGCAAAGTATTTCTACCATGCGGTCGGTTGGTATGGTAAGACCTAAAAGCTCGTTTATGCTGTCGGCGGTAACGGTCAAAATTCTGTCTTCGGGCAGTCCCTCGTTTCGGTCGAGAGTTCCGTCGATAACGTCACCGGCGTCGAGCTCGCAAATAAGTGCAAGTGCGCGATCCATAGCGTAGCTTGCGTTGCAGATGTCCACACCGCGCTCAAAACGTCCGCTGGCTTCGGTGCGAATACCGAGTGTGCGTCCGGTACGGCGAATGTTGTCGCGCTTGAACTTTGCAGATTCTAAGAACAAATCGGTGGTATCGTTTTCGATTTCGCTTTCCAGTCCACCCATAATACCTGCAAGGCAGGAAGGCTTTTCACCGTCTGCGATAACCAGCATATCGGGGGTTAGCTCATACTGTTTTCCGTCGAGCGTCTGTATGCTTTCGCCGTCGCGCG
This sequence comes from Acutalibacteraceae bacterium, assembly GCA_045604625.1. GTDB lineage: Bacteria > Bacillota > Clostridia > Oscillospirales > Acutalibacteraceae > SIG589. The sequence goes on from JAZUOJ010000072.1 coordinate 13,053, forward strand.
CGTTACGTACAATTATGTGCTTGCCGTCAAGCTGGTTGTAGTTAAAGGCGTGCATAGGCTGTCCGGTTTCAAGCATTACAAAGTTTGTAATGTCAACAATATTGTTGATAGGGCGCATACCCGAAGCCGAAAGACAGTGTTTAAGCCAACGGGGCGACTCCTTAATGCGAAGGTTTTTAACGATTCTGCCCACATAGCGGGGACAAAGGTCATAGTTTTCAACGTCTACTTTAATGTAATCATTTATGTCGCCGCCTACGGTCTTATAGCTTGTGTCGGGTGCGCGGAACGGAACGCCGAGTACAACGCTTATTTCCTTTGCAACGCCCAAAATGCACTGGCAGTCGGGGCGGTTTGCGGTAATTTTAAAGTCGATTACATAGTCGAAAAGGTCAAGCACCTCGCGCATATCGGTTCCTGCGGGATATGCGTCATCCATAATCATAATGCCGTTTACTTCAGCACCGGGATAGTCACAGTCCTTAAGATTCAGTTCCTCGCCCGAGCAGAGCATGCCGACAGATTCAACTCCACGGAGCTTGCCCTTCTTTATGTGTACGCCACCCGGCAGATACGAATCGTGTAAAGCGGCGGGAACGTATGCTCCTTCGAACACGTTTTGTGCACCCGTAACTATTTGCTGAACCTCGTTTCCTACGTTGACCATACAAATCTGTAGATGGTCAGAATCGGGGTGGGGGGTTATGCTTTCAATTTTTCCAACAACTACGTTTTTCATATCGGCAGAGAGGTCGCAAATTTCCTCAACCTCAAATCCTGCCATAACCATACGGTTGCAAAGTTCTTCTACGCTTACGTTTATATCAACGTAGTTTTTAAGCTGATTTAAAGATATTTTCATTTGTCACCCCTCCTTAAAACTGCTCAAGAAAACGCAGATCGTTTTCAAACAACAGACGAATATCGCTTATCTTATAGCGGGTTGTAGTCAGTCTGTCAAGACCTATGCCGAATGCAAAGCCCGAATAAACCTCGGGGTCTATGTCGCAGGCGCGAAGCACGTTGGGATGTACCATTCCGGCTCCCAAAATTTCTATCCAGCCCGAACCCTTACAAACGCGGCAACCCTTGCCGCCGCACTCCGAACAGGTAACGTCAACCTCTACACTCGGTTCGGTAAAGGGGAAGAACGACGGACGGAACTTAACCTTGGTGTCGGGTCCGTAAATTTCGTGTGCAAACTGCTCGAGCACGCCCTTAAGGTCACACATAGTAATACCCTTGTCAACAACAAGACCTTCCATCTGGTGGAAAACGGGCGAGTGTGTTGCGTCAACCTCGTCAGCGCGGAAAACACGTCCGGGGCAAACAATGCGAATGGGGGGCTTGCGGTCCTTCATTGTGCGAATCTGCGCAGCCGAGGTCTGGGTGCGGAGCAGAATGTTTTCGCCTAAATAGAAGGTGTCCTGCATATCCCTTGCGGGGTGGTCGGCAGGAATGTTAAGTGCCTCAAAGTTATAATAATCGGTTTCAACCTCGGGTCCGTCAACAACGTCAAAGCCCATAGACTGGAATATGTCTATCATATCCGCAAGCACGGTGTTGATGGGGTGAAGACCGCCGGCTTTCTCCTTCTTGCCGGGCATAGTAACGTCTATTCTTTCGCTTTCAAGGCGCGCCTGCAAAGCGGCCTTGCCGAGCGACTCCTTCTTTTCTGCAATAGCCTCTTCAATGGCAGCGCGCACCTCGTTGGCGAGCTGTCCCATTTTGGGGCGTTCCTCTGCCGAGAGAGAACCGAGCGATTTTAAAATTGCCGAAACCTCACCCTTTTTGCCGAGAAATTTGACACGTAGTTCTTCAATTTCGGCGGCTGATTGGGCGCCGTTTACTGCCTCGAGTGCCGAAACGCGTATCGCGTTTAATTTTTCTTTCATGTTTTACCTCCAAAAAAATAGGCTTCGTCCCCCAAAAGGGACGAAGCCGAAAAAATTTAAGCTCCGCGGTACCACCCGCATTCCCGTCACAGACGGGCACTCAAACGGCATTAACGCTGCCAACGTCACGACCTACTGTTATTTCAGCCGCGCTGCTCGGAAGTGAACTTCATTAACCGTAAACACAGGTCGGCTTTCAGCCGGTGACCAACCCTCTCTGACTGTCACATAGTTAACTACTTTTCTTCGTCATAGCATTTATGTAAGGGAAGAAACCCTATTAAAATCTTAAATATAATATCACTACCGGTGAAAAAATGCAAGTGTTTTATATTTTGCTTATTGCACTTTCGTGGTATTCGGTGAACTCTACTTCGGGAAGTTCTCTTCTAAGCAGGTTTGCAAGCGGGGTAACTATTATGTTCTCGCTTTCAAAATGTCCGCATTCAACCACGGTAAAGCCAGCATTCTTAGCGGCAATAAAGTCGCTATGCTTAAGTTCTCCGGTGATATAGGCGTCAGCGCCCGATTTCATAACGTCCGAAAGCAGACTGCTTCCGCCGCCCGAGCAAACTGCAACGGTTTTTATAGTTTTGTTGCCTTTAGTGTAACGGATGCCCTTGGTAAGCAGGGTGTCGCGGCAACGAAGCGCAAGCTCATCGGGACTGGATTCGCGTGCAAGCTCGCCCACACGTATGCGAAGACCGTCTATCATAAGCGTTTTGGTTATCTTAACGCCTACCTTGTTGCAAAGGCATTCAATAACGCCGTTTGCTCCGGTGTCAAGGTTGGTGTGTGCCGAAACAACCGAAATTCCGTTCTTTATAAGCTTGTGAACAACGCTGTCGGCGGTTACGGCTTTCAGCGGGTCAAATATTACGGGGTGGTGTGTTACTATTGCCTCTGCGCCGTTTTCTATTGCAAAGTCCACAACGTCCATTGTGCAGTCAAGTGCAACCACGGCCTTTTTAACTTCGGCATTTTTATCGCCTACCAAAATTCCTACGTTGTCAAAGTCGCAGGCGGTTAAGAAAGGAAAATACCAGTCAATTTTTTCGTAAATGTCCATTACCTTCATAATAAATACCTCGCTTTTATTTTGATTTAAATGAATCTTTTAGGGGAACGGTGCGGTTTATTATTATGTTGTCGGGTGTTGAATCGGTGTCAATACAGAAATAACCCTGACGCATAAACTGGAATCGGTCACCGGGCTTTGCATTCTTAAAGCAGCCCTCAACCGCGCAGTTTTCAAGTACGGTAAGTGATTCGGGGTTAAGGTTATCGGCAAAGCTCTCTACACCCTCTTCGTCCGACGGGTTTTCAACGTTGAAAAGGCGGTCGTAAAGGCGAACGGTGGCGGGCAGAGCGTGGGCACAGGAAACCCAGTGCAGCGTGCCCTTAACCTTGCGTCCGTCGGGTGTTTCACCGCCGAAGCTTTCGGGGTCATAGGTGCAGTGAACTGCGGTTATGTTGCCTTCCTCGTCTGCTTCGTGTGACGCATATTTAATGTAATATGCACCCTTAAGTCGAACCTCACGTTCGGGGCAGAGACGGAAATATTTTCCGGGCGGGCAGAGCATAAAGTCATCCTGCTCAATATACACCTCGCGGCTGAACTCAACCTCGCGTTTGCCAAGTTCGGGCTTGTTGGGGTTGATGTCTACCGATATCATCTCTACCTTGTCGGCGGGATAATTGTCGATAATAATCTTTAAGGGGCGAAGCACCGCCATAGCGCGGTCGGCCTCCATATTCAGGTGGTCGCGTACGCAGGACTCAAGCAGAGCATAGTCTATTACGCTGTTTGCCTTTGAAACACCGATTTTATCAACAAATGCGCGTATAGCCTCGGCGGGGTAACCGCGGCGGCGCATACCGCAAATGGTTGCCATTCTGGGGTCGTCCCAACCCGATACAAGACCGTCCTGCACAAGCTTTAAGCATTTACGCTTGCTGGTGAGTGTGTAGTTTAGGTTCATTCGTGCAAACTCAATCTGGCGCGGAGGTGTAGGAATATTCAGCGCCTCCAAGAACCAGTTGTAAAGAGGGCGGTGATTTTCAAACTCCAGCGAGCAGAGCGAGTGTGTTACACCCTCGCGTGCGTCGGACAGGGGGTGGGCAAAGTCGTACATCGGGTAAACGCACCATTTGTCACCTGTGCGGTGGTGGTGAGCCTTCATAACGCGGTAGATAACGGGATCGCGCATATTCATATTAGGCGATGCCATATCTATCTTTGCGCGCAGAACAAGGCTTCCGTTAGGAAACTCGCCCTCGGTCATGCGACGGAAAAGGTCGCGTGTTTCCTCTATAGGTCTGTTTCTGTAGGGGCTTTCCTTGCCAGCCTCGGTAAGGGTGCCGCGGTATTCGCGTATCTCATCTGCCGAAAGCTCGTCCACGTAGGCAAGACCTAAATCAATAAGCTTTAGCGCACAATCATAAATATAATCAAAATAGTCGGATGCGTAGTAAACGTTATCCCAATTAAATCCGAGCCACTTTATATCCTCCATAATGGCGTCAACGTACTCGGTGTCTTCCTTGGTGGGGTTGGTGTCGTCGAGACGCAGGTTACAGCTACCCGAATATTTTTCTGCCGTACCGAAGTCAATGCAAATGGCCTTGGCGTGGCCTATATGCAAATAGCCGTTCGGCTCGGGCGGGAAGCGTGTCTGCACCTTGTTATATACGCCTTCCTCAAGGTCGGTATCAATAGCGTCCAGTATAAAGTTGGACTGCGTGTTTTCGTTTAAAATAAGCTCTTCCATCAAAAAACTCCTCAGTTTTCAAGCATTTCTGCCGCTTTATTAAGTCTTTCTATGCAACGGTCGTATCCGAGTACGTTCATAATACTGCAAAGGTCGGGAGTGTTTCGTCTACCGGTTATTGCAATTCTTATAATCGTGCTGGCGTCACCCGAATGACCTTTGTATGCGTCGGGGTTTGCCTTATACTCCTTGGTGTCGGCAGAGAAACCAAGCGGCGGGCATATTTCTTTAATGGCGGCAAACCATTCGTTGCGGTCTTCGGTGGGCTGATACTGTTTAGTGTATGCGCGCAGTATTGCTGCGGCATCCTGCTTTTCTATGTTTTCGGGTATTTGATAGCAGGGAACAAAGGTCTCGTCATAGAAGTATGAACAGTAATCCTTTGCGTCACTCCATTTTGCAATATCCTTGCGCGGCTTGGGTACGTCGCGGTCGATTGCGAACACGGCACGCGCATAGTCCTCGTCGGCGGAAAGCAGGCTGTAAAGCTCGCTGTCGTATTCCTTTGACCAGTCAAGCAGCTTTTCTACAACCGTCTGGGACGACATACCGCTTACAACGCGTTTGCTGACGTCGAGCAGTTTGTTTTGGTCGAAAAGCGCACCCGATACGCTCATCTTTTTAAGGTTAAACTTAAACTTTTTATAGCTTTCGGTCGGGTTTGCGCGGCGCCAATCTTCAAAGTCCGAAGCTGCGATTGTCATTAAATATTCAATAACGCTTTCACCCTCAAAGCCCTGCTCGGCAAAATATTTAACGGCAGCCTCAGGGTCCTTGCGCTTGGAAATCTTGCGTTTTGCACCGGTTTCGGCGTCGGTCTTCATAATGGGCGAAACGTGCGCATATTTTGGCGGCTTAAAGCCTAAAATGCGGAAAAGTTCAATGTGTTTGGGTGTTGACGATATCCACTCGTCACCGCGTATAACGTGTGTGGTGTGCATAAGGTGGTCGTCTACCGCGTGTGCAAAGTGGTAGGTCGGCACACCGTCGGATTTAAGCAACACAAAATCTTCATCATTTTCTGGCATCTCGATTTTTCCCTTAATGCCGTCGTCGAATATTATTCTTTTATCCTCACTTCCGCCCGAGCGCAGACGAACAACAAAGGGCTTTCCCTCGTTTATTAGTTTTTCTGCCTCTTCTGCGGTAATATCTCTGTGACGTGCCCACTCGCCGTGGTAGCCGGTGCGAACCTTTAACGCCTCCTGCTTTGTGCGGGTTTCGGCCAACTCCTCCTCTGTGCAGAAGCAGGGATATGCCAGTCCGCGTGCGATTAGATCCTTTACGTAGGTTTGATATATTTCAACGCGTCGGCTTTGCTTGTACGGTCCGTAATCGCCGATTTCCTCGTCACCGCTTACAAAGCCCTCGTCTATGGAAAGTCCAAAACGTTTAAGACCTTCGATTATGTCGGCTATACCGCCTTCAACCTCGCGCTTTTTATCGGTGTCCTCAATTCGGGTAAAGAATATACCGTCGGTCGAGGTTGCGGTTATGCGGTTTACCATTGCGGTAAAGAGGGTGCCCAAATGAAGGTAGCCTGTGGGACTTGGTGCGATTCGTACAACACGCGCACCTTCCTTTAACCTGCGTTCGGGATACATAGCCTCATAATAATCGGGAGTTTTATCTATACCGGGCAGTAAAAGCTCTGCCATTTTGCGGTTATCGCTCAATTTTTTCACCTCAAATAAAACTTTAATATCTCAACTATATATTATTACAGATTTTTCCGCAAATTACAATATCAAAATTGAAAAAAGGACGGAAAAACCGTCCTTTTTTGATTATTTTTGAAGTAACTTGTTCAATTCCGACATAAAGGTATTAATATCCTTAAACTGACGGTACACAGAAGCGAAGCGAACGTACGCAACCTCGTCAACCGCCTTTAGCTTGTCCATTACAAGCTCGCCTATGCGTTCGGAGGTTACCTCGCGGTCAAGCGAGTTCTGCAGCGCGGCTTCAATATCGTCCACCATACGCTCAAGCATATCGAGCGAAACGGGGCGCTTTTCACAGGCGCGCATAAGGCCGTTAAGTAGCTTATCGCGGTTAAATACCTGGCGCGATTTATCCTTCTTTATTACAACTATGGGGAGACTCTCGATTATTTCGTAGGTGGTAAAGCGCTTGGTGCACTTTAGGCACTCACGGCGTCTGCGTATTCTTTCACCTTCGTCGGTGGGGCGCGAATCGATTACACGGCTTTCCTCAAAACCGCAAAACGGACATTTCATAAAAGAAATCCCTCCCAAACAATTTTACAAATTATAACATATATTTCACACAATTTCAAGAACGAAAATATTGTGGTTGCTAAAAACGGAAAATACTGTTAAAATATACTGTGTATAATAATATTTAAAAGGAGATAAGACTATGAGTTTTCAGACAGCAGCACCCGAAGCGGGCGCAAAAATCGCAACAATGCACACTACAATGGGTGTAATAAAGATAAAGCTTTTCCCCGACAAGGCAAAAAAAGCGGTAGAGAACTTTGAAACCCACGCGAAAGACGGTTATTATGACGGACTTATTTTCCACCGCGTTATTAAGGATTTTATGATTCAAGGCGGTGACCCGCTTGGTACAGGCACCGGCGGCGAAAGCATTTGGGGACGTCCGTTTGAGGATGAGTTTTGTGAGGAACTTCACAACATTCGCGGCGCTCTTTCTATGGCAAACGCAGGCCCCTGCACCAACGGAAGCCAGTTCTTTATCGTTCAGGCGTCCGAGGTGCCGCCGCAGATGGTAGGCCAGATGGAGCAGCTTATAGGTCGCGGTTTTACTGCTGACTGTGTTGAGGATTATAAAAACCTCGGCGGAACACCGTGGCTTGATTTCCGCCACACCGTATTCGGTCAGGTGTTTGAGGGAATGGACGTAGTGGACGCAATAGCTGCCGTTCCCGTAGGCGCAGGCGACAAACCGAAAACCGATGTTAAAATAGAAAAGATAGAGATAGAAGGATAACAGTATGAAGGGAATTATACTTGCCGGCGGTTCCGGAACGCGTCTTTATCCGCTTACTACCGTTACTTCAAAGCAATTACTTCCGGTTTACGATAAACCTATGATTTATTATCCGCTTTCAACCCTTATGTTGGCGGGAATAAAGGATATTCTTATCATCTCAACTCCGACCGACCTGCCGAATTTTGAGCGTTTGCTCGGCGACGGCTCGAATTACGGAATTAAACTTTCATACGCTGTTCAGCCTTCTCCGGACGGTCTTGCACAGGCGTTTATCATAGGCGAAGAATTTATAGGCGGCGACCGCTGCGCTATGATTCTCGGTGACAATATATTCTACGGAAACGACCTCGGCAGACACCTGCGCGATGCCGCATCGCGAGAGACGGGTGCCACCGTGTTTGGATACTACGTGGATGACCCCGAGCGTTTTGGAATAGTAGAGTTTGACCAAAACGGCAAGGCTGTTTCAATTGAGGAAAAGCCCGAACATCCAAAATCAAACTACTGCGTTACCGGACTTTACTTTTACGACAAGCGCGTTTGCGAGCAGGTTAAAAAGATAAAGCCTTCAAAACGCGGCGAGCTTGAAATAACCGACCTTAACCGTCTGTACCTGGAGGAGGGAACGCTGAACGTTGTAAAACTGGGCCGCGGTTTTGCCTGGCTTGATACGGGCACAATGGACGCACTTTCAGAGGCGGGCGAGTTTATAAAGGTCATAGAAAAACGTCAGGGACTTATGATAGCGGCTATTGAGGAAATCGCCTATATTAACGGCTGGATAACCAAGGAAGAGCTGCTTCTTAGCGCCGAAAGGTATGGTAAATCTCCGTACGGTCAGCATCTAAAGGCGGTTGCCGAAGGAAAAATCAAGTATTAAGGGTGTTTGTATGTCCAAGGTTTCCTGTGTTGTGGCAACATACAACGGAGAGAAGTTTTTAGAGCAACAGCTTGATTCTCTCCTAAATCAGTCCCGCCCCGCCGACGAGGTCATAATTTGCGACGACGCATCGACCGACGGCACCAAAAGGGTGGCTATAGATTTTATAGAAAAGCATCAGCTTGAAAACTGGTGCTTTTTGCCGTACAGTGACAACGTAGGATTTGTAAAAAACTTTCACAGGGCTTTAAAAAAAGCCGATGGTGACATAATTTTTCTGTGCGACCAGGATGACGAATGGGTGCCGGAAAAAATAGAAAAAATGTGTGCCTTTTTCGGCGAACATAAGGACGCGCTTTCGCTCTGCACCGCGCTTTTTCCAACCGACAAGGACGGTGAAAAGATAGAAGTTTTATCACCTATCGGTACTACCAACTGCGGTCTTGTGAAAGGCGTTATGAAGGCGGACGAACATAGAAAAATTTCGCTTAAAGAAGCGTTGCGCTGTAACCCCTCTGCAGGCTGTACTATGGCGCTCAGACGTGAGGTTGTAAAACGCTACACAGAAGAGAGCGAATGTATAATGCCTCACGACCACGAGCTTAATTTAATAGCGGCAAAATACGATGGACTTTATTTTTTAAACCGGTCGTTAACCCGTTACCGTCTGCACGGCGCAAATACTCTGGGGCTTTCGGGCAAAAAGCAAACACGCGCCGAAATGGCACGTGAAAAGCATACCTTTTCGGTTGCGCTTAAAAAATACGGAACGGATTATACCGAGGTTTTGGCGCAAAGGGCGGACGCGCTCGAAAACAAGAAAACGCTGAAAATTATATTTTTAGTAACGCGCGTTGTTTACAGAAAGGTTTTCGGTCTGCGCGTGTGGCTTGGTGATATACTATATTGTTTGAGAGGAAGATAAAAGGATGACGGCGGCTGTCGGAATAGTGCTTTACAACCCCGACATTAGTCGGCTTAAACTTAATATTGAGTCGGTCTGCCGTGATACCGAACGTATATATCTTTGTGATAACGGGTCTGACAATATCGAGGCTGTAAGAGAGCTTTCCTCATCTTTCGGTCAGACGGTGCTTTTAGAAAACGGAGAAAACCTTGGTGTTGCCGCCGCTTTGAACATTCTCTGCGGCAGGGCGAAGGACGACGGCTTTAGCCACATTTTAACCCTCGACCAGGATTCGGTTTGCGGGGAGGGTATGTTTAAACTGTTACAGCTGTATGCGGGCGACGCTTCGTATGGAATCGTGGCACCTAAAGAGCTTAACGAGGGCGAAATACCGCCCGACGGAAAGGGTGAGACGCGGGAAACCTACCGCGTAATAACAAGCGGAAGTCTTACCTCGCTCGACGCTTGGGAAAGGGTTGGCGGCTTTGACGAGGGTATGTTTATAGACCTCGTTGACCACGATTTTTGTGCTAACCTGCATCTTCACGGTTATAAAATACTGTCGGTGGGCGATGCTGTGCTTTATCACCGCTTAGGCGAGGCCACGGAGATTTTATTCTTTAAAAGGTTTTTCGGCTGGCTTCCCATAAAGGCGTTTAAAACACCGCTATACACCCATAACCATTCTGCGCTTCGCACATACTACTACGCTCGAAACACGTTCTATTTTATAAACAAGTATAAGGGTACCGGTGCTATTGATATAAAGACCGAGCGTAGGGTGTTTTTGCGCTGGATAGTCTTAAAAATAGGCTTTGAAAAGCAGCGTTTTTCTAAAATAAAAGCAATTATTAAGGGTGTTCGCCACTCAAAACGAATGACCCTTTGGGAGGGTAGATAAATGCCTAAAATAAGCGTTATAATACCCGTGTATAATGTAAAGAGCTATTTGAAAAAAGCTGTTGAATCGATGTTGTCCCAGCAGGTCGACAAGGAGATAATACTTATAGACGACGGCTCTACAGACGGAAGCGGAGAAATTTGTGACAGCCTTCAAGGCGGTTGTGTTCGCGTACTGCACACCGAAAACGGTGGTCTTTCTGCCGCCCGAAACCGAGGACTTGAAATGGCAGAGGGTGAATACGTCTGCTTTTTAGATTCGGATGATTACCTTGATGACGGCGCACTGCCTTTTTTGTTGCAAAAAGCCGAGCAAACGGGTGCAGATGTTGTGGTTTGCGGATTTTATATCGAAAGGGAAGATGGCAAGAAAAAGGCGTTTTGTCCGCAAAACACCCTAAAGCCTGCCTATCTTTTGGGAGAAACGTTTTTATATCTTAAACGTACACATCTTTTTGATTCTGCCTGCAACAAGCTTTACAGAAAAAAGTTTTTAGACGACAATTTGCTTCGGTTTGCCGAGGGCGAGATATTTGAAGATACCGACTTTAATCTGCGCGCATTTCAAATAAACCCGCTTGTGTGCGTAAGCGACGCCTGCTTTTATCACTATATTCAGCGTTCGGGCGGCAGCATTACGAAAAGCTTTAACCAGCGCAAGCAACCGACCTTAAAGCGCAGGGCGCAGTCGCTTTATGAGTACTGTTGTGAGCATTGCCGTGAAGCGGTGGCCTTTAGCGGTATATATTATTTTAAATCCATGCTATCGGCGCTTGCCGACACGTATATGCCATCTGCTGAGGATATGGACAGAAAATCGCTGATACGCGCTGAAATAAAAGACTCTCAGTATAACAAATTTTTAAAAATAGCCCGAGGCAAGGGCCTGGAAAATCTGATTTTAATGGTGGCAAAAACAAAATCGGTTGCACTTATAAAATTAAGTGCCCGACTTGTTTATTTTATTAAGTATAAGAGGTGAAAATATGATCTCGGTGGTTATGGCTGCGTTTAACGGCGAGAGGTTTATAATCGAACAGCTTGAATCTATACGAAAACAAACCCGCCCGGTAGAAGAGGTTATTATCTGTGATGACCGTTCAACCGATAATACCGTGCAGCTTACCCGCGATTTTATAAAGAAATACAACCTCGAAAATTGGAAAGTATATATAAATGAAAAAAACGTTGGCTATTGCCTTAATTTTTTCGGCGGAATAGAAAAAGCACAGGGCGATATTATATTCCTTTGCGACCAGGACGACGTATGGGCACCAAAAAAGGTGGAAAGAATGTGTCAGACTTTTGAAGATGATGAGTCTATTTTGTCGCTGGGTTGCCGCTATGACGTAATAGATGCCGACGGCAAGGTAATTGAGAAATCTGCTATTCCGTACCTTGGTGAGCGATTTGACGGAAGTATTGACTTCTATTCGGTTGATTCTTTTATCGGTTGCTCGCACGTACGCGGCTTTTCTATGGCGTTTCGTAACATCCTTAAACGATATATTAAGCCTATGCAGCTTAAATCCCTGCTGGCACACGACTGGTATATCAATATTGCTGCGGCCGCCTACGGAAAAATGGGTGTGCTTAATGAAAAACTGAATTTTTACCGTTGGCACCAAAACAACGTATCACTAGCGGCTATGAGCCGTAAAACCCTGATAGGTGACCGCGAAAAAAGAAAAGACGGTCTGCGCGAATCTATTGCGGCACACCGTACCGTCGCAAAAGATTTTGCCGACCGACTATCGAAAGATGATATAAAAAACCTTTACCGTCAAGCCGAGCTTGAGGAGTTAAGGCTTAAATTTTTAAACACGAAGAACCCGTTTATCATTATAAGGTTGCTTTCCTTCCGCGACGCATATTCGCGGTATTATAAATTTGCGCCCTGGTATAGGGTGTTTCTCGGAGATATATGCTACACATATAATATAAACGTTAAAAAATCGTTAAAAGGCTGAGGGTTTCGCGTTCCAGCATATCGTTAAAAAGCATACGTGTCTGGCTGCATTCGGCATAAAACTGACTGTCATCCTGTGACCGCGCGAAAGACACCATCCTCGCAACCGACATTTCAATGTTATCTATGGCCTGACGGTTTACAAACGCCGCCAGCCTAAAGTGAGCCTTTTGCCAATCATCGCTGAAATCTGCTGCCAACTCGGCGGCAGTTTCTTTTTCTCCCTCTCTGTATGCGGTCTCACAGACATCTAAAGCTTCAATAAGGGTATCGTAGTAATAGCGGGTGCCGAAAAAGCTAAGCACAGCGGATGAGCCTACCAGCAATAAAAGTATTCCGGCGGCAATAAGCCGTTTCATTTACTGTTCCTCCTTTTTTATAAGTTGAATCTGATGGTTACGGTCGAGCATTAAAATAAACACCTGCGACAACGTCAGCCGTCGGTCGGAAAGAATTTTATTAAGCTCGGTTTTATCGGTGCCCACCGCCTTTAGGGATTCTTCTATTACCGTGCCGTCACATACAACCGGCAGGGCAAGCCCGTCAGGCTTCGAGGGTACCTTTATGTCGCTGCGTTTTACAGGTTCAAACTGTGATTTAAGCAGTACGCTTAGACTTCCGTTTACCTCCAAGACTGCATATGCTACCTCGCTAATGTCAAACACGTCGTTCTGTCTGAGCAGTTCAATAAGGTCGAGCACGGTCATTCGCACGCTCTTCATAGCGGCTTGGTCGAGCACGCCGTTCTTTATGATTACTACTGCTTTACCGCTCATAAGGGTGCGAATCCTAAGGCTTTTTACGGTTGCCACCGAAATGATAATTTCCAGTATAACGAGTGTAAAAATTGCAACTATACCGGAAAGCACCGGCTGGCTTGGGTCTTGTAGCGGTATTGCCGCTATTTCGGAAATAAGCAGCGTTATAACCAGCTCTGACGGCTGCAAATCGCCTATCTGCCGTTTGCCCATAAGGCGTATGGCAAGCGTTACAAAAATGTATAGAATTGCACATCGTATAATTGTTACAGTCAAAAAAATCACCGCACATATTATGTGCGGTGATTTGGCTTTTATTACTGATTAATTTTATAACGAAGCGTCATAAGACTGTCGCCAAAGTGCATATTCTCTACAGAAACGTCGGGGTGGGTGAGGGAAATATCGGCGTGGCTGAAATTCCAAAAACCGCGAACCCCTAATTTTATTAGCTGGTCAGCAATGGGTAGTGCATTTTCTTTAGGTATGCACAGTATAGCGATATCGGGCAGATTCTCGCGGCAGAACTCGTCCATTACCGAGGTGTTTCTAACCGGTATGTTGCGAACGATTTCGCCCGTCAGAGATTCCTTTTGGTCGAAAATGCCTATAAGCTGAAAACCAAGCTGCTCAAATTTTATGTGGTTGGCAATAGCGCGTCCGAGATTGCCCATTCCTATAAGTATAGCTTTTTGCTTGCGGTCAAGTCCTAAAATATGTCCTATTTCCTCGTGCAGCAGGTCGACGTTGTAGCCGTAACCCTGCTGACCGAAACCGCCAAAGCAGTTAAGGTCCTGTCTTATCTGGCTTGCTGTAAGTCCCATTCTTTCAGCAAGCTCGCGTGAGGAAATTCTCTTAACGCCCTCGTTTAACAATTCTCCCAAGAAACGGTAGTAGCGGGGTAGGCGCTTTATTACAAGACCGGATATGTGTCGAGAACTATCCATTATTATCACACCCATATTGTTATTAAATACATACTATATTATCCACTAAAAACGTTAAAAAGTCAACGAATAAAAAATTTAAAAAAAGTGTTGACAAAAAACAGGGTGTCTGCTATATTATAAATAGTAATCATTCCTATTTATTTTCGAAGGGGGTACGCCGATGGCACGTTATTCTAAACAGCGCGAAGCTATTAAAGAAATATTGATGAGCACAACGGCGCACCCAACAGCCGCCGAGGTGTATGTGGAAGCGAGAAAGGTTATACCCAACATAAGCCTTGGCACTGTTTACCGAAACCTTGAAACCTTGACCGGTTCGGGCGATGCGCAGGACATAAGGGTGGGTGAGTTTACCCACTTTGACGGAAACGCAAAGCCGCATCCGCACTTTTGCTGCAACGTGTGCGGCAGGGTATCTGACCTTGTGTGCGATATGGATGGTCTGTTTTCATCGGTTGAGGGACTGGAAGGAAACAGGATAACCAGTACAACGGTACTGTTTTGCGGTGTTTGCCGCGAATGTTCCGTGGAATAGATTACAATATTAAAAACAAAATTTTTGGAGGAAATTAGAATGAAAAAGTATGTATGTTTAGTTTGTGGTTATGTTCACGAGGGTAATGAAGCACCGAACGAGTGCCCCATTTGTCACGCTCCCGCTTCGAAGTTCGAGGAGCAGAAGGAAAACGCCGGCTGGGCTGCAGAGCACGTGGTTGGCATTGCAAAGGGCGTTGACGAGAGAATTATCGAGGGCCTGCGCGAGAATTTTAACGGCGAATGCAGCGAAGTAGGTATGTATCTTGCTATGTCGCGCGTTGCCCATCGCGAGGGTTATCCCGAAATCGGACTTTACTGGGAGAAGGCTGCTCTTGAAGAGGCAGAGCACGCTGCAAAGTTTGCAGAGCTTTTAGGCGAAGTACTTACCGATTCCACCAAGCGTAACCTTGAAATGCGTGTTGACGCCGAGCGCGGTGCAACCTCCGGCAAGTTCGAGCTTGCCAAGCTCGCAAAGGAACTCGGTCTTGATGCAATTCACGACACCGTTCACGAAATGGCACGCGACGAGGCCCGTCACGGCAAGGCATTTGAGGGACTTCTCGGCAGATACTTCAAATAATAAAACGGTATTTAACGGTGTTGTCGGCTTTTAAGTCGACAACACCTAAAGCGGGTTTTGATGAGTGAAAATTATGAAGAAAATGACTATAATATCTATCATCATATCATTGGTGGCATTTATCGTTTTGCCGTTAGCCGTGGTATTTATAATCGGCGGAATGGACGCTTTGGGAATAATGCTGCTGCTTCTTTTTGCGTTTAACCCGATAGTATCGATAATAATCGGCATTTTAAGCGGTAAAAGCGGCAAGGTACAGTGGTATTTACCCGTAATAAGCGCGCTTATATTTTTAATATCGGAAACCGTTTTGATAGGTTTTGATTTTTCCTACATAATAGCAGTTGCTGTCTATGTTGGCCTGGGCCTTGCGGCGGCGTATATTACAGCGGCTATAAAAAATAAAAAGAAGGTCGCTGTCAGCGAAGAATGAATATTAAAATAGGCGTGCTACACGGTAGTAGCGCGCCTTTTATTTTTAGTCTCTGTTTTTTAATGCAGAATTTACTAAACACTAAGGTTTTAATGTGAAAGATTTTAAGATTTTTCGGAAATAAAAATGTGAATAATTTTAACAAAAAACTCTAAAAACCACGAAACAAAGCGTTTTTATGAGTTTTTTATTATAAAAATAAAATCTGAAAGTTTTTGGAATTTTCTCTTGACAAAACCCGCGTTTGATATTATAATTCTTCTTGCGTTAGCGGCGCAGAAGTTTTGAAAGCGAGGGGTAAAAATGCAGGATTATCGTATTGTATTAACCGAAACAAGGGTAAAGACCGAAGCAGATAATGAAGTAACTACATACGGTTTCTCTGTTATTACCCATAACGGCAGAATAGAATACGGCGACCTTACGGACGATAAAGCCAAAGCGCTTTCGTTTTTAGCGCTGCTCAGCTCCGAAAAACCCGAACTCAAGATACTGCCTGAGCTAGTGGAAGATTTTATTGTTTAATCTATTGTGCACACGAAAATTTTCGTGTGCTTTATTTTTTTCTACCAAAATACCTTGCGATGTGGTAGAATAAATATAAGAATAAAAGTCAGGAGTGTTATGATGATACGGCTTGCAAAAAGGGAAGACCTGCCCCAGATAATGCGCGTTTACGAGGCGGCTCGCCGTTTTATGCGCAAAACGGGTAATCCAACGCAATGGAACGGTGGATATCCACAAGAAAACATTATTTTGGATGATATAGAAAAAAAGCAGCTTTTTGTTTTGGAAAACGAGGGCCTTGTTTGTGGTGCTTTTGCTTTTTTGCCGGGGCCTGATTCGACATATCTTAAAATATATGACGGAAAATGGCAAAGTGACGAGCCGTATTTTGCAATGCACAGAATAGCATCCGACGGAACGGTTAAAGGCTTTTTTGCGCTTTGCGCAGATTACTGTAAGGGCAGATGCTCACATCTTCGTATCGACACCCACGCCGATAATAAGGTTATGCAGCACGTAATTGAAAAGGAAAATTTTGTGCGCTGCGGAATTATCCATCTTGCAAACGGCGACCCGCGCATAGCCTACGAATTTATAGGATGACGCGGTTAATAATAAACTTTGAGTGAGGTATTTTTATGAAGCTGAATTACAAAAGGACGATACTCATAGGACTGGCGTTTATGTCCATTCTGGCTTTTTGGCAGTTCTATGACCAGGTAATACCGTATTTGCTGGAAAACGTTTTCGGACTCAAAACCTTTGCGGCCAACGCAATAATGTCTATAGATAACGTTTTGGCTATATTTATGCTGCCGCTTTTCGGCGCTATATCCGACCGCACCAGTACAAAACTGGGAAAAAGAACACCATATATACTGTTTGGCACTATTGCAGCGGTTATACTAATTCTGGTTCTTGCATATTTTCAAAATGCGGTTAACTTTTGGGGTTTTATTGTTACCCTTATGGCACTGCTCGTGGTTATGGCGGTGTACCGTACACCTGCCGTTGCCTATATGCCCGACGTTACACCCAAACCGCTTAGAAGCAAGGGCAACGCAATTATAAACCTTGTGGGTTATCTGGGCGGCATTTTTGCAACCGTTGTAATGATGTTTACCCTCAAAAGCGATAAGGCTGCTGACGGCTCGTCGGTTTATTCCGACGATCAGGCTTTTTGGCCGGTGTTTGCCATAATTGCAGGCTTTATGCTGGTTACGGTTGTTGTTATGGTGTTAAGCCTTAATGAAAACAAAATATTAAGCGAAACAAACATAAAGGATGAAGAGGAAATAAAGGGTGAGGGCGGAAAAATGCCCCGTCCGGTTTTTTGCAGTCTTGTGCTGATTTTAATGTCGGTGTTTCTCTGGTTTATGGCATATAATGCTGTTACAACCGCCTTTTCGCGTTACTGTGTAAACGTTTGGGGCGCCGACCTTGGAACGTCGTCAAGCTATCTGCTTACGGCTACCGTATCCGCAATAATTTCGTTTGTACCGCTGGGCTTTATATCGGGTGCTCTCGGCAGAAAAAAGACGGTGCTTTTAGGCGTAGCCCTTATGACCGTTTGCTATGCCATAGCAATATTCATTAAAGAACAAACACCTGTAATGTACGCGATTTTCGGACTAGTAGGCATCGGTTGGGCGGCTATAAACGTAAACTCTTTCCCTATGGTGGTAGAAATGAGCACCGGCAGCGATGTGGGCAAATACACCGGTTTTTACTACACGTTTTCTATGGCAGCACAGATAACCACACCTCTGCTTTCGGGCTGGCTTATTGATAGGCTCGGCTTTGGATACTCTGTGCTGTTCCCGTATGCAGTACTGTTTTCGGCGCTTTCGTTCTGCACAATGCTTTTTGTAAAACACGGTGACAGCAAACCGCAAAAAAAGACGTCTATACTTGAAAATTTCGACGTGGAGGATTAATATGACCGCCATTTTAATTGCGCTTATTATAATTATCGCGCTGTGCCTTTTGGTGTTATTTTTAATTTTTCCCGCTACCCGTCGTCACCCCGACAGAAAAATCCTTTCGGGGCTTTACATAGCCCACCGAGGTCTGCACGATATTGACGGCTCGGGTGAGGAAAATTCGTTGCCTGCGTTTCGCTTTGCGGCCGAAAACGGTTTTGCGGCTGAAAACGATATTCATCTTACCGCCGATGGCGAGGTCGTGGTTTTTCACGATGACACACTTGACCGTATGTGCGGCGTTTCGGGCAAGGTTGAAGAAAAAACACTATCCGAGCTTAAGAAGCTGCGACTCGGCGGCACCGACGAGCAAATACCTACCTTAAAGGAATGTCTTGACGTAATAGGCGGTAGGGTTCCGCTGCTTATAGAATTTAAGGTTGTGGGCGGTAACCATAAGGCGCTTTGTGCCGCCGCCGATAAAATATTAAGCGGCTATAAAGGCAAATATTTTATACAGTCATTTTATCCGAGCGTGCTTACGTGGTATAAGAAAAACAGGCCCGATATTTGTCGCGGTCAGCTCGCCGAGGTTTTCGGTAGTGATAAGCCTGCGTTTTATAAGCTGCTTTCGTGTTTGCTTACAAACGTTGCGACGCGCCCTGATTTTGTGTCGTATAATTTTATGCACAAAAACTTCTTTTTCCGCCGTCTTGCCGTATGGCTTGGGGCATTTTCGGTGGGTTGGACCTTTAGAAAAAAGGAACAGGTGGCCGGCGCAAAGCAAGATTTTGCTACCTATATTTTTGAAAACTTTTTGCCCGACTGTGTTTGTGAGGGGGATAAAAAATGTTAACTTCAAAGAGTCTTAACGTGAAGACCGACGGTTCGCTTGTGTATCTTACCTTTCCGCTTTTTGAAAAGGAGGGCGTAAAACACGCCTTTACTACAAAAATGGGCGGAGTGAGCGGAGGCGAGTTTGCAACCTTCAACACCGGTTTTGACCGAGGCGATAGCAAAGAAAACGTGTATGAGAATTTTAGAATTCTTTGTAACGCTATCGGTATAAGTGAAAAAAATCTTGTATTCAGTAAGCAAACCCACACAAACAACGTTCGCACCGTAACCCCTGACGACATAGGCAAAGGTATTTCAAAACAGCTTGATTACACCGATGTTGACGGACTTGTATCTAATCTGCCCGGTGTGGGGTTGGTTACCCAGTATGCCGACTGCGTACCCCTTGTCTTTTACGATAAAAAGAATAGGGTAATTGCCACCTCTCATGCCGGTTGGCGCGGTACCGTTTTGGAAATCGGTAAGAAAACTATAGAAAAAATGCAAAAGGAATTTGGCTCTGACCCGCGCGATATAATAGCCGGAATCGGCCCTTCAATCGGAAGCTGTTGTTACGAGGTGGACGACCCTGTGGTTGACGGATTAAAAAAAATTCCGTATATTAATCTTCCCGATATTCTGTTGGAAAAGGGCGGGGGAAAATATATGCTGGATTTAAAGGCGGCAAACAAAATCATTTTAATGAATGCGGGAATACCCGAAAGCAATATCGACGTTGCCGACCTTTGCACCTGCTGCAACCACGAATATCTGCACTCTCACCGCTATACGGCAGGAAAACGCGGTAATTTAGGACTAATAATATCTCTTTAAATAAAAAAGCTGTGCATTGCACAGCTTTTTATTTTAACTCAAAATATTTTTTTCGGCTTTCCAGTATTCCCTCGCTTCTCAGCTTGCTTATCTCGGCCGAAAGTCCGCTGCGGTCCACCTCTAAATAATCGGCCAGCTCCTGCCGGTCAAATGGGATAAAAAAGCTGTTGCTTTTCGCATTTTTTGCTTGTATAGCAAGATAAGACATTAGCTTATCGCGGGTGGTCCTTTTTGAGGTTATTTCTATTTTCTGGTGGAACATAATGGTTTTTACGGCTAAATCTTTCATAAGATTAAAGATGAGCTTATTGTGAAAACCGCAGTTGTTTTGGCAGGTGTGCAGAATGTTTTCGGCCTTTATAAGTAAACATTCGCACGGCTCGTTTGCAATTACCGTAACCGGCATATATTCTGTTCCGGAGCAGGCAAAAGCCTCGGCAAAAACATCAGATGCTGCGAGATTGCTTAAAATACTTCGGTTTCCGTAGTAGTCTATCTGAATAATTTGTGCGGAACCAGAAAGTATAATACCAATGTATTTTGCAGGTTTGCCCTCCGAAAGGATTGTATATTTCTTGTCAAAAAACTCACGTCTTGCACCTAAACAGCCAAGCATTTTTATCAGGTCGTCATCGTTTATTCCTAAAAATAGCGGGCAACGCCTTAAAACGTTAAGATATTTTTTCATTTTTTCACCATTTTGTTGAAAATTCAACAGAATTTTTATTTTTATTATAATATAATATAACCGTAAAAACAAGGAGGATTTAAAATGAAAATCGCTTTTTTTGATACAAAGCCCTATGATAAGCCGTCATTTGAGCACTACGGCAAAAAATACGGTATTACGTTTAAATATTTTGAAACAAAACTGAGCGAGGATACAGCCAATCTGGCGGCGGGATATGATGGCGTGTGCGTGTTTGTAAACGATACGGTAAACGCCGCCGTAATTGACCGCCTTGCAGAACTGGGCGTAAAGGTGTTGGCGCTTCGTTGCGCGGGATTTAACAACGTCGACGTAAAGTATGCGTTCGGCCGCATTCACGTTTTGCGTGTTCCCGCCTATTCGCCCTATGCCGTAGCCGAGCATACTATGGCTTTGCTGCTTACCTCCATTCGTCGCATTCACAAAGCGTATATACGTTCTCGTGATTTTAATTTCAGCCTTTCGGGGCTTACCGGTTTTGATCTATACGGAAAAACGGTGGGTGTTATAGGAACAGGACGCATAGGCCGCGTGTTTATTGATATTTGTCGCGGATTCGGAATGAAGGTGCTGGCATACGATAAATTTCCCGCAAAGGGACTTGACAACGGCGACACGGTGAGGTATGTTGAACTTGATGAGCTGCTGGCAGGCAGCGATATTATATCTCTTCATTGTCCGCTTACCGACGAAACCTATCACATAATCGATGAGGATGCACTTAATAAATGTAAAAACGGTGTTGTGCTGCTTAACACATCACGCGGTTCGCTCGTCGATGCCGAGGCGCTGTTAAACGGAATAAAAATGCGCAAGGTCGGCGCGGCGTGCCTTGATGTGTACGAGGAAGAATCGGACCTGTTTTTCGAAGACAATTCGGGCCATATTCTGGAAGACGACGTTCTTGCAAGGCTTATTTCTATGCCAAACGTAATAGTAACGTCGCACCAAGCGTTCTTAACAGAGGAAGCGCTCGAAAACATTGCCGAGACCACCGTAAAAAATATAGTAGAGATTTTTAAAAACGGTCAGTGCAGCAACGAGATTTGCCAAAAGGGCGCATCTGCCGAGGACTGCAAAGACGGAAAGTGTTTTTAAGGCGGAGGGGATAGTATGGTTAGAAAAATAATAAAAATAGATAAAGATAAATGTAACGGTTGTGGCGCGTGCGCCGCAGCCTGCCACGAGGGCGCTATAGAAATGGTTGACGGAAAGGCTGTCCTCGCGAGAGAAAATTACTGTGACGGGCTGGGCGACTGTTTACCTGCCTGTCCGGTTGACGCCATTAGCTTTGAAGAGAGGGAAGCGCCCTCCTATGACGAGGCTGCAGTTAATGCTTCTAAAAAATTAAAAAACGCGTCACCCTGTAGCTTTGGGTGCCCCGGTACACAGTCGCGGGTGATAAGAAAAGAATATGACGATATTGCTGTGAAATCAACGCCTGTTAAAAGCCGACTTTCACAGTGGCCGTGCCAGATAAAACTGGTGCCTACCGGTGCCCCGTATTTTGACGATGCCAATTTACTTATCGCGGCAGATTGCACGGCTTTTGCCTACGGCAATTTCCATAACGATTTTATAAAAAATCACATAACCCTCATAGGCTGTCCGAAACTCGACTCGGGTGATTACGCCGAAAAATTAACCGAAATAATAAAAAATAATAATATTAAAAGCGTAAAAATCGTGCGTATGGAGGTGCCCTGCTGCGGCGGGCTGGAAAACGCGGTAAAACGCGCTTTAATGGATAGCGGAAAATTTATTCCCTGGCAGGTAATAACTATATCTACTGACGGAAGAATAGTAGAGTAGGGAGGAAATATAAAATGAACATAACAAATGATATCAAGTACATCGGTGTAAACGACCATAATATTGACCTGTTTGAGGGACAGTATTACGTTCCTAACGGAATGGCATATAATTCGTACGTTATTTTGGACGAAAAGGTCGCGGTTCTCGACACCGTTGATGCAAACTTTACACACGAGTGGCTTGATAATCTTCAGAATGCGTTAGGCGGAAGAAATCCCGATTATCTTATCGTTCAGCATATGGAGCCCGACCATTCGGCAAATATAGTGAATTTCCTAAAGCCATATCCCAAGGCTCAGGTTGTTGCCTCAAGCAAGGCGTTTTCTATGATGAAAAACTTTTTCGGAACCGATTTCTCGGAAAACCGCCTCGTAGTAGGTGAGGGTGACACCCTTTCCCTCGGACGGCATAACCTTACCTTTGTAACCGCACCTATGGTACACTGGCCCGAGGTTATAGTAACCTATGACAGCACCGACAAGGTTTTGTTTTCTGCCGATGGTTTTGGAAAGTTCGGCGCATTGGACGTAGAGGAAGACTGGGCGTGCGAAGCCAGAAGATATTACATCGGTATAGTAGGTAAATACGGAGCACAGGTACAGGCGCTGCTTAAAAAGGCGGCGGGACTTGATATCGAAATAATATGTCCGCTGCACGGCCCCGTTCTTTCTGAAAATTTAGGTTATTATCTAAATTTATATAACACGTGGTCAAGCTATCAGCCCGAGGAAGAGGGAATTGTAATAGCCTATACCTCGGTTTACGGAAATACAAAACGTGCCGTACAAAAGCTTGCCGAAAAGTTAAAGGCGAACGGCTGTCCCAAGGTGGTAGTGAACGACCTGGCCCGTTGCGATATGGCAGAGGCGGTTGAAGACGCCTTCCGCTACAGCAAGCTGGTTTTGGCAACCACCACGTATAATGCCGACATTTTCCCCTTTATGCGTGAGTTTATAAACCACCTCACCGAGCGCAATTTCCAAAACAGAACCGTTGCGCTAATAGAAAACGGCAGTTGGGCACCGCTTGCGGCAAAGGTAATGAAAGAGATGTTGGCACCCTGCAAAAATCTTACCTTTACCGATACTACCGTAAAAATTCTTTCGGCGCTTAGTGATGAGAGTAGTGCGCAACTCGATGCGCTCGCAGACGAGCTCTGCCGCGATTATCTCGCACAGAGAAGCGAAACCGCCGACAAGAACGATATGACGGCGTTGTTTAAAATTGGTTATGGCCTTTACGTTATAACCTCTAACGACGGCAAAAAGGATAACGGCCTTATTGTGAATACCGTTACACAGGTTACCGATACGCCTAACCGAATTGCCGTTACCATTAACAAGGCAAATTATTCTCACCATATTATAAAGCAGACCGGCAAAATGAATATAAATTGCCTTACGGTCGATGCACCCTTTGCTGTGTTTGAGGCGTTTGGATTTAAAAGCGGTAGAAACACCGACAAATTTGCCGAGTGCCAGCCGCTTCGCTCGGATAACGGCCTTGTATTCCTGCCCCGATATATAAATTCGTTTATGTCGCTTAAGGTTGAGCAGTATGTTGACCTTGACACGCACGGTATGTTTATTTGCTCGGTCACCGAGGCTAGGGTAATATCCGACAGAGAAACTATGACGTATTCGTACTATCACGAAAACGTAAAACCGAAACCCGATACCGACGGCAAAAAAGGATTTGTGTGTAAAATATGCGGTTACGTATACGAGGGCGAAACACTGCCCGAAGATTTTATCTGTCCTCTTTGCAAGCACGGCGCGGCAGATTTTGAACCCATCAAATAGGCGAAAAGCCAAAAAATAAAGGAGAATTTAAAATGAAAAAATATGTATGTGACGTTTGCGGCTGGGAATATGACGAGGCTCTGGGCGATCCCGATAACGGAATTGCACCCGGCACCAAGTGGGAAGACCTTCCCGACGATTTCCTTTGTCCCTTATGCGGCGTAGACAAGGATAACTTCAGCGAGGCATAGTAAAGCCTAAAAAAATAACAGCACCCGAAACCGTTTAGGTTTAGGTGCTGTTTTTTTATCTTTCGTCCATAGGTGAGTAGGGAACACGCTTTATTGCCGCCTTGTAGGCAGGACGCATAATGCGTTTGCAGGAGATAACCTCCTCCATTCGGTGTGCGCACCAACCGGCAACACGTGCAATTGCGAAAAGCGGGGTATAAAGGTCTTCGGGTATGCCGAGCATATCGTAAACAAAGCCGGAATAAAGGTCGACGTTTGCACAAATGGGCAGGTCGAGCTTTTTGCGTTCGCATATAAGCTCTTTGCCGATTTCCTCTATGTTTTCAAGCAACTGCAATTCTTCCAGTCAAGTCGGAGGCCAAGCGGTCTTAGGAAGACAAGGCATATTATCAACTCCTTGGCTCACAGAACGACATGGCTACGATCCGACTTGCACAAATGGGCAGGTCGAGCTTTTTGCGTTCGCATATAAGCTCTTTGCCGATTTCCTCTATGTTTTCAAGCAACTGCAATTCTTCCAGTC
>JAZUOJ010000073.1:0-8961 GCA_045604625.1 Acutalibacteraceae bacterium
CTTATATATAGATAACCTTAACGTATATAACGCTTATGATACTGCTAACAACCTTGTAGCAGATAATTCGTTTGAAGATTATGAGTTAAAGCAGGAGGTTCTTTCTTCCGACACTTCGCTTACCAACGCACTTACGATGCCTAAAAACTGGTATCTTTCTTCTGATCCGTATTACGGTTACCGCTTCATTTACCGTTCAACCGAAGCGGTAAAGAGTGACTACGCTCTTGCTATAACAGCCAGAGAATCCGCGATGAATATTACACTTACTCAAAGCGGACACAGCTTTTAAAGCGGAGTACAGTACGTTTTAGAGGGTGACTTTAAACGAATAGGCACATTCTCTTCCGCAAACTTTATGGAAACCGGAAGCGGTCTTTCGAACGCTACGCTCTTACAGCTTGCAAGCACAAAGCTTAACGACTATACACACCTCTCAAAGACCTTTACCGGTCGCGGCGGTAAGCTTAGCATCTATACCAAGGGAAGCAAGGGCGCGCTCCTTCTTGTAGACAATCTTACTGTTTACCGTGCCGATGACGAGACCAAGACAAACCTGCTTAAAAACGGCGGATTTGACGACTGGTCACCCGTAAATTACGAGCAGTACAGACTTAACAAGACATTTAAAACTGCACCCGTAACTATCGAGGCTACCTTAAAATTGCCTGTTGATTATGATAAGACTCAGGAGGCAGGCGTTATTACCGGTAACTACAACGCCAAAGATGAGGGTATAAACCTTGAGGTTACGACATACGGCAGACCGCGCGTTTATATCTTTGATAAAAACGGCAAGCAGTACGATTACGTCTTTGACGGAGTAAATCTCTGCACAGGAAACTGGATACATTTGGCTCTTGTTAAGAACAAGTCGACACTCGACCTTTATGTGGACGGCGTGCTTGCGGGTAGCAAGGAATGCACAGTAGAACTTGACACAGCCGTTAACGCTTATGCAATAAGCGGAGACCTTGTTGATGACGAGTATCGTGTATCCACAGAAGATTTTGCAAAGTCACAAGCTACTAACCCGCACTATTTCAAGGGTGAAATTGCATCGGTAGCATATTATGATGATGTACGTACTGTCGACGAAATTGCGCTTGATAAGACTGCATACGGCGAAGATGGACTTATAGCAACATTCGATATGCGCAATACTGCCGATCCGCAGACCATTTCCGCAGCTAACGAATGCACCTATAACGCACTTCGTTACAGCAACTTTATATCAAATCTTCAGGCCGAAGATGACGATGCTGAGGCCTGGCCTTATAGTTTTGCCGTTGTTGGCGATATTCAGTATGTAAACAACCGCGATATAAATGAAGGCAGTAACGATTTAGCCAAAATCTTTAACTGGATACTTGCCCAGCGTGAAGAAAAGAACATACAGTTTGTTATGGGACTTGGCGATATTACCGACAAGTGTACAACCGCACAGTTTAACCACGCGGCTGAACAGTTTAAAAAGCTAAACGATGCAGGGCTCAGACAGTCTATTGTACGTGGTAACCACGACGGCGTTGATTTTGACACCCGAAACGATGATCCGACGCTCTTTGATGAGCTGCTTGGCGATATAATCAAGAACACAGGCTTCGACGGTGTTATGGACGAACCTGAATTTGACGCTGACGGTCAGCTCGTTGAGGGTAGCGGCTCCTACGACAACACCTACTATAAGGTTACCGTAGGTGACCACAAGTGGCTTATATTTGCTCTTACCTACTATCCCACCACACCCGTTCTTGAGTGGGCAGGCGACGTAATCGAGGCCAACCCCGATTATAAGGTAATACTTACCACACACGGATATCTTTCTTCTCCTGCTTCTTCGGCAGTTCCCCAAACCATATCAAGCGCTCAACCGCTTTGGGATGAGCTTGGCAGCAAGTATGAGAACATTAAACTTATTATCTGCGGTCACAGCTATACTATGGACGTAGCATACAGGAAGTCTGTAGGTGATAACGGCAACGTTGTTACCGAGCTGCAGATAGACCGTCAGGGACTTGAACTTTCAAGGTCGTTCGGTCATACAACCCTGCTCCGCTTCTCCGAGGACGGCAGTAAGATAAAGGTTGAAGACTATGCTGCAGTTTTAGGAAAGTATTTCCGTCCCGCAAACCAGATAGTAATTGACATTGACGAAACTGTATCGGCAAACGATGCTGCATATCAGAACCTTGAATATTGGTTGGGTTCAAAGCACGACAGCGGTGCAAAGTCGCACGCTTTAGCCGAGCTTATGCTTGATTCGAAGGCTGCTATAAACGCTATTGACCCTGCCGACAGTGAGGCTCTTGCTGCTGCGATCGATGCCGCTAAGGAAAAAATTAATATTCTCGAAAACGAAACCAAGTCGGTAGCCGGCGGAAGCCAGCTGCGCCAGACATACGGTACCAATGACGTACGTTTCGTTTTGGAAATAGATGATTCGTTCCATCAGTATATGAATGGCAAGTACAGTGACGTAGAGTTTGGTACTATCATCGCACGCGGCGACAAGTACACAGGACCGCTTGAGTACAGCCAAAAGACTTCGGGCTTTAGCAACACCTGTGCTACAACCATTAAGCGTACAAGTACTTACAAACCCGAAAACTACACCACACTCAATTCAGGCGAAACTACAGTATATACCTGCGTTATTCGCAACATACCCGACAGTTTTGCAAATACTCCGCTTCGCGCTTGTACTTACTTAAAGTACACAGACGAGGATGGTACTGTAAGATACGTCTACGGTAAAGAGGTTACAACAAATCTGGCTGCTATGTTGCCTACCGAATAAAGGGGATAAACGATTATGAAAAAATACAACACACCGGAAATTGAGCTTAAGCAAATATCACTCGCGGGTGATATTTGCGGCGCCTCCGATATAGAGGACGGCACCGATTTCGACGCTTAAAACAAAAAAACACCCGCCGCAAGGCGGGTGTTTTTCTTTATTATAATATTTTTTGAAGCTCGCCGATAAGTGCGTCTGCAAAACGGTACATACCAATATCGTTCGGATGACATCCATCTGCCATACAATCGCCTCGGTCTTCGCCGGCAAAAAGACGTTTTCCGTCGATGTAGTATACGTTGCGGTCGCCCTTTCCAAATGCCTTTATGTAGCTTTCGTATACCACGTTTCTGCACAAAATTCCGGCGTCGCCGTGGCTGTCAATATCGGGTTTGGAAATCATAATATACGGAATGTTCGGGTGGGCGGCGCGTATTTTTTCATACATACGGTAATGCGTCTTTTCAAGATGCTCAACGGTAGGCGCGTTATGGTCGTAATCGGAAACGAAAATGCTCATAGGCAGAGACGCCATATACTCTACAACTTCGTCCTCAGCCAGTCCGTTGCCCGAAAAACCAAGGTTTACATAATCTACGTTAAACCTGCGCGAAACAAAATTTTCATATATGATTCCGGGACGCGAAGCGCATCCGCCTTGAGTGATGGAAGAACCGTAGAAAACAATAGGTGCCATATTTTTATAACCGTCGGTTTTTTCTAAAATTGCACCCTTTTTGAGCCCTACTGAAATATATTCTACTCCACCGTAGCTGGGGAAGTTTAGGGTGAGGTCGGCCAGGTGTCCGCCTATCCAGGCTACATCGGCAAAGGTAGCATCAGAACTGCAGGGGGGACGGTACGAGCCCTTATATTTGCTGCCAAAGGCATTATTTTCGTAAATATCAAATCCGCCCGAATTTAAAAATGCCATATGGGACATAAGCGATGCTCCGCGAAGCTTCACCTTTAGTGCAACGTAAGGGGAATTTGTCTTAAAGCGAAGTCTTCCTCCCGCCGTGCAGAGTGATAGGTTATAAAGCGCCTCGCTTATACCTTTTGCAAGCTCTTCAGGGAGACGGCTAAAGCCCTTTTCTTCATTATCCAAAAGTCCGTAAAGGGTAAAAACCTCTTCGTGAATGTCGTGCCACTCGACGTCCTCGGGCAGCTGGCAACAAAGGCTTAAATTTTTATCAATTACCGAAATATCCATAAACCAACCTCCGTATAATTTCATTTAGATTATACAGTTACGTGGCATAGGGTGTCAAGGCTAAAGTTTTGTTTTCCGTCGGTTAAAAGCAGAGGCACACAGTGCGTTGCCCGACGGTCGTTCGCACAGCAGTAAAGTGCGGTCATCAAGGCCCTGTCAAAGGTCTTTCCGTTTGCAGTGACCTTGTCTCCGCAGACGTTTATGCCGCCTTTTCCAAAACGTATACCGCAGTTAATGCTGCCGCATTCGTCGGCGCAAAAGGCTGTGGGGAAGTAGTCTGACGGTACACTGTTTAAAATAACCGCGCTGCTGCCCACAAGGCAAAGGTTGTTTTGGGCTACGCTTTCATATTTTTGTAGGTTATCTGTCACGACGTAAAGTGTGCCCACGCGGGAAAGTACGGGCGCAATAATATCGGACAGGACGCCGCCTTTATCAACAATAAGCGCTTTTTTGCTGCCTTTAGACACTCGGGCAAAGGCGTTTATATTAAGTATTCGGTTATACCCCGACTCCGAAATCCCGCGAAATTTTAGTTTTTCGGACAACGTTATACCCGTCGCCGCTATGGGAATGGTGTTTTTACCCGAGCAGCGTTTTACCGCGCTCATCACAAGACGCGGGGAAGGCGTCTTCGGGAAGGAAATTTCAAAATAAAAACCGCCCGAAAACTCCACTTTTTTTATTAAATATCTATAACCTGCGGCATCCGCACTTTTTTTCAAATAAATAAACACAGTTTCCTCCAATAACTTGACAAAAGGGGTAAAATATAATATGATTTAACTTAGTGAATTATATTATATGTAGCGCATTTTTATATATTAAGAATTGGGTGACGTAATGAATATACTCAAAAAATTCCGTAAAACAACAATGTTTACCGTAAAGGCTTTGATAATTTCTACCATAACCTTTATGTTTATATTTACTTGGCAGAATTTTTATACCGAATCTCTGTTCAGCAACAACGGAAACTATATCGTTGTTGCGTCGTTCCTCTTTATTTTTATGACGTTTATACGACTCTACGGCGGACTTCGCATAGGCGTTTTGCGTATGCACGAGCTTTGGTATAGCCTTGGAATAGCCATTGTTTTTACCAACTTTTTGATGTATCTTGAACTTTCACTTATCGTGCGCGATATGTTAAGCCCCGTGCCGATAATAATCTGTTCGCTTGTTCAGATATTTGTGGCCGGCATTGAGGCGTACTGTGCAAACAGCATTTATTTCTCGGTATATAGCTCTCGTCATATTCTTGCAATATACAGCGGTGACGAGCAGGGCCGCGCAATTATTCGCAAAATGTCGCGCATTCCCGAGCGCTATGTTATCGAAAAAGCAATTTCTATCAAAACCCACGATATGGACCAGATAAAGGCTGAAATCGATAACTACAAGGCTATCTTGATATGTGATTTTGAGCAGGGACTTAAGGATAAGATTTTCCACTACTGCTATGAAAAAAGAAAGAGAATATACGTGCTGCCCTCCAGTAACGATATAATCTTGAGTAATGCTCACCAAAGTCAGGTTTTCGACACGCCCATTCTTATGTGCCGAAACTATGGCCTTACAATGGAACAGCTGGTAATTAAGCGCACAATGGATATCCTTGTATCGCTTATTATGCTTATCTGCGCCAGCCCTATTATGCTTGTAACCGCGGTAGCGATAAAGCTTAATGACGGCGGTCCGGTGCTCTTTAAACAAAACCGAATTACCCGTAACGGTGCTATCTTCAACGTGCTTAAATTCCGTTCAATGATAGTCGATGCCGACAAAGACGGTGCAAAGGGTGCCAGCGACAACGACAGCCGTATTACCCGTGTAGGTAAGATAATACGTGCCTGCCGCGTGGACGAGTTACCTCAGCTTATAAACGTTCTTCGTGGCGATATGTCGCTTGTAGGACCGCGTCCCGAACGCACCGAAAACGTTTACACTTATGCCGAAGAACTTCCGGAATTTAACCTTCGTCACCGTGTAAAGGGCGGCCTTACCGGTTACGCGCAGATTTACGGAAAATACAACACAAGCCCCGAAGACAAGCTTAATATGGATTTAATATATATCGAGAATTATTCGATACTGCTTGATATTAAATTGCTCTTTATGACCTTTAAGATTCTCTTTATGAAGGAGAGTACGGAAGGCTTTGAAGAAACCGAAACGAAAGGAAATGATGAAGAATGAGTTTTGATGCAACACTCGTAGTAATGGCAGCCGGTATGGGCAGCCGCTTTGGCGGTCTTAAACAGATGGAGCCGGTTGGCAAAAACGGTGAGGCTTTGCTTGATTTCTCGGTTTACGATGCAAAAAAAGCAGGCTTTACAAAGGTTGTTTTTGTTATCAAACACGAAATCGAGGAAGTATTTAAAAAGGTTGTAGGCTCGCGCGTTGAAAAGGTGCTTCCCGTTGAATATGTATATCAGGAAGTAGATAAGCTTCCCGAAGGCTATACCTATAAAAACAACAGACTTAAGCCCTGGGGTACAGGTCAGGCAATTCTTCTTTGCCGCGACGTTGTAAAGGAGCCATTTGTTGTTATTAACGCTGACGACTATTACGGTGCCAGCGCATATCGCCAGATATATGAGCAGTTAAAGGCAGACAGCGAAAACTACTGTATGGTTGGTTTCCGCCTTGCCAACACATTGACCGAAAACGGTCACGTTTCGCGCGGTGTTTGTCGTACTGAAGACGGCTGGCTTTCCGATATCGACGAAATCACAAAAATCAAGGACTGCAAATACACCCTTGACGATGAAAACTGGATCCCGCTTTCGCCCGATACCGTTGTATCAATGAATATGTGGGGACTCACTCCCGACATTTTCGACTATCTTGACCGCGAGTTCCGTATGTTCCTTGACGAGAATATTGACGAGCCCAAACTCGAATTCTACATTCCGCTTGTAATTGGAACGCTTGTTAAGAACGGCGAAAAGAAGGTAAAGGTTCTGGCATCTGAGGACAGATGGTACGGAGTTACCTATAAGGAAGACAAGGCTGACGTTGTTGCTGCTATTTGCAAAAAGATGGATAACGGCGAATACGATGGAATATAAGTGTAAAAAACGGCGGTTATCCCGCCGTTTTTTTGTGTATTTGCAAAATTTTTGTTAAAACTAAAAATAACTTGTTGACCTTTAAAAATATTATTGTATAATGTATAAGGAGAGAATTGTGACAGATTTATCAATCTTCAAAGGGAGGATTAACAAATGACAAATAACAAAACAGTTCTTAAATGGTTAGACGAGGTAAAGGCTCTTCTCACACCTGACGAGGTCGTTTGGATTGACGGCAGCAAGGAGCAGATTGAAAAGCTCCGCGCAGAAGCTGTAGAAATCGGTGAAATGATAAAGCTTAACGAGGAAAAGCTTCCCGGATGCTATCTGCACCGCACCAACCCCAACGACGTTGCACGTGTTGAGGACCGCACCTTCATCTGCACCAAAACAAAGGAAGAAGCAGGCCCCACCAACAACTGGTGTGATCCTGACGAAATGTATAAAAAGCTTTACGACATCGCTCGTGGCAGCTATAAGGGTAGAACAATGTATATCATTCCCTATTCAATGGGACCGATAGGTTCTCCCCTCGCAAAGATAGGTATTGAGGTATCCGACTCTATCTATGTTGTTCTCAACATGGTAATTATGACTCGCGTAAGCCTTAAGGTATTAGACGTACTCGGTGACAGCAACGACTGGGTTCGCGGTCTGCACTCACGTTGTGATGTTGATCCCGAAAAACGTTACATCTGCCAATTCCCGCAGGACAACACCATCATTTCCGTAAACTCCGGATACGGTGGAAACGTTCTCCTCGGCAAGAAGTGCTTCGCTCTTCGTATTGCTTCGTATCAGGGCTGGAAAGAGGGCTGGATGGCAGAGCATATGCTCATTTTAGGAATCGAAAATCCGCAGGGTGAGGTTAAGTACGTTGCAGCAGCATTCCCGTCTGCTTGCGGTAAGACCAACCTCGCTATGATGATTCCGCCCAAGTATCTCCAGGAAAAGGGCTACAAGGTTTGGACCGTAGGCGATGATATTGCCTGGATGAGAATAGGTCCCGATGGCAGACTTTATGCCATCAACCCCGAAAACGGCTTCTTCGGCGTTGCCCCCGGCACCAACGAAAAATCAAACTACAATGCGCTTCAGTCGACAATGAAGAACACCATCTTCACCAACGTTGCGCTTGATTTAGACGATAACACCGTTTGGTGGGAAGGCTTAAACAAGAACCTTCCGCAGAATGCGCTTGAATGGAAGGGCAATAAGTGGGATGCTTCCAAGTTTGACAAGGCAGATAAGTCTACCTATGCCGCACATCCCAACTCAAGATTTACGGCTCCTGCCGTTAACTGCCCCTGCATTTCCGATGAGTTCGATAAGGGCAGCGGTGTTCCGATTTCTGCAATTATCTTCGGCGGTCGCCGTGCAAAGTGCGCTCCGCTGGTATACCAGTCAAAGAACTGGGAAAATGGTGTATTTGTAGGTTCTGCAATGGCTTCCGAAACTACAGCAGCTGCTGCCGGTGCAGTAGGTGTTGTTCGCCGCGATCCTATGGCCATGCTCCCGTTCTGCGGATACAATATGTCCGATTACTTCAAGCATTGGCTTGATATGGGTGAAAAACTTGGCGACAAGGCTCCCAAGATCTTTAACGTTAACTGGTTCCGTACCGACGACGAAGGCAACTTCATTTGGCCGGGCTTCGGTGACAATATGCGTGTCCTCAACTGGATAATTGACCGTTGCGAGGGCAAGGCTGACGCTACCGAAACCGCTATCGGTTACGTTCCCAAGCCTGAAGATATCGACCTCACCGACCTTGATATGGATATGGATACCCTTAAGGGCATTCTTACCGTTGACAAGGATATGTGGACTAAAGAGGCTGCTGAAATCGAAGAGCACTACAAGAAGTTTGG
>JAZUOJ010000074.1:0-2825 GCA_045604625.1 Acutalibacteraceae bacterium
TCCACCTTACCATACTGCGACACTATCATATTTTGAAGTGCAATTGCCGCCCGGCTGTTTTTACAGTGATGTATACGAACTCTGCCGCCATTAAAGCCCAGCTCGTTCATTTTTTTGAACACGGTAGCCAAAGACTTCTCGCCGCCGCGCACCTTATGTGAAATTTCAAGCGTGCCCTCGTTGCTCGCCTTTCCGACTATACGTATGCCGAGGATACCAGCTAGCTTTGCAACCGCTCCGTTTACCCTGCCGTTGTTGGCAAGATTACGAAGCGATTCAAGCGAAAACAAAAGATGGGTTTTTGCCTTATATTCGTCTATTTTTTGCTTTATTTCATTTATCGGCAGTCCCACCTTTATAAGGCCGCATAATCTTTCGATTATAAGTGCGTTTTCCGGTCCGGTAGAAAGCGTGTCTATAACGAAGCCCTCTCTGCCCTCCTGCTCGGAAAGATACTCGCTAAGCGCAAGGTTCGCCGTATTGTTACTGCCTGAAAGGTTGCTTGTAATGGTAACACAGATTACCTTGTCGGCTCCTTTCATTGCGTTTTTCCAATCGTCAATATTCGGGCAGGATGATTTTGACGTGCCTTTATACTTTTTAAGGTCGGCTATCATACCGTCAACGTCAAGATTTTTATCGTCTATATACTCTTTTTCGTCGGTTAAAATTTTAAGCGGAACGCTGCAAAACGGAACGCCCCGTACGTTCAGCATATCGGCTGACGAATCGGATACAATTTTAAAGTTCATAAATACACTACCTTTCTACAAAGAAAAGTCCAAACGCCTCGGGGCCTATATGTGCGCCTATCGTAGGACCTACCTGAACACGGCTGTCGGGTATAATTGAGGCTTCTGCCAACTCATTTTCAAGCTTTTCACAGTTCACCGTTCCACAGGTGTAAAGGGAATATACGGGAAAATCGGTATCAATGTTTTGTTTCTTTATCAGCTCTAAAAGGTCGCTTTTTGCACGTGAAAACCCGAGCGATTTTTTTAAAACAGTAACGTTTCCGTCGTTTGAAATCGTTACTATCGGTTTTATGTTGGTAACAGCACCGATAACCGCACCCGCACGGCTTAGTCTGCCGCCGCGATAAAGATATTCGAGCGTATCAAGCGACGCCAACACCTTGGTTTTTAGTTTGAATTCCTCAAGCTTTTTTGCTATTTCCCCCGCGGTTGCGCCCTCGTCTATAAGCCTTTTGGCATATTCGAACATTATCTTGATACAGGCAGAAGCACGCAACGAATCTATAATATATACCTTATCGTAGCCCACCATTTCTTTTGCGGTAACGGCACTTTGGTAGGTGCCGCTTAAGGCCGAGGAAAGCAGTATACATATAACCTCGTCGCCCTGAGCCTTTGCGGCTTCAAACATCTCGGCGAACACCGCCGGCGATGGCATAGCGGTTTTAGGAAAGACATCGCCCTCGGCCATTAGCTCGTAAAAATCGTTCTTATCAAGATCTATTCCGTCCAGAAAGCTTTGTTCCCCAAGGGTTATACCAATGGGCACCAGCTCACTCGGTGCGGTCAACTCGTTTCTTACAAAGTCCGAAGATGAATCCACTATAAGACGTATCATACGCTTCTCCTTTGAGTTTTTAAAAGCCCTGTATCGGTTTTTCAAAAACCGATGGTGTGATTATATCAGTTTTTTATTATCTTGTCAACGATTTTTAAAAATCTTATTGACAGAATCACAAGCTTTGAATAAAATTAAGGTATGGAACAAAATATGAAAAGCCTGTTCGCAAACAAGGTGCGGGATTTCCGTTTGCCCCGCTACAGCGAGCTTCCTGACGTAGGACTTTATTTAGAACAGGTAACAAAGTATATAAACGGCTGCTTAAAACCGCTTGGGTGTGCCGAAATTACCCCGTCAATGGTCAGTAATTATGTTAAAAAAGGGGTTGTTCCCTCACCCGTTAAAAAGCAGTATTATGTTGAGCAGATTGCATATTTAATATTCATAACCGTTGCAAAATCGGCGGCGTCTATTGAAAATCTTTCCTTTCTTTTCAAGATTCAGCGCGACACCTACGATTCGCAGACGGCTTATGACTATTTTTGCACCGAATTTGAAAATATGCTGCACTTTATTTGCGGACTTAAAAGCACCGCTGACAACGTCGGTACAACCGATACCGAGGTTAAGACGATGTTTAAAAGCGTAATTATTGCAGCGACACACATACTGTTTATAAGCAACTGCTTTGACGAAATTAACGCACCCGTAGGAAAATACCTTACGGTTAAAAACACCGATATATAAAAAACAGCCTTGTACACACAAGGCTGTTTTTTTATTTAAGATTATTCCATTTGCCGGATGCGAAGTATGCCGTAAACATAATAAACAGCAGCATATTATGTAAAATCATACATCCCCAGGCGGATACAAGCGTCATATCGAATATTCGGGTACAGATGAAGGTGCCGACTATACGCACACCCCACATTCCTATAATGTTACATATAAACGGCATAACCGTCTTGCCCATTCCCTGAAGCATTCCCTCGATTATTATGGAAACACCGTAAAACGGCTCGGACACCGCTACCATACGCAGCACGGTAACACCCAGCGCGATTACCCTGTTATCGTTTGAGAAAAGACGCATCATATCGGGCGCGAACACAAATAAAAGTCCGCCCGAGATAATCATCAACAAAACCTCTATTACTATTATCATACGTGATAAATCGCGTATTTTCTTGCCGTCGCGCGCACCCAGCGCATTACCCGCAAGGGTTGCTGCCGCCGTTTGCATTCCGTAACCAAGTCGGAGGCCAAGCGGTCTTAGGAAGACAAGG
>JAZUOJ010000075.1:0-6714 GCA_045604625.1 Acutalibacteraceae bacterium
CCCGTATGTTGATTTGCTTTTCGGAACCCACGTTACCCACCGCCTGCCCGAGTTTTTGTATGGTTGTCTGACCGGCGGCAAACGTGTGTTTAACATTTCAACCGACAACAACGAAATATTTGAAGATATACCGGTTCACCGCGACGGTGACCTTAAGGGTTGGCTGCCGATAATGTACGGCTGTAACAATTTCTGCACGTACTGCATCGTGCCATACGTCCGCGGGCGCGAGCGTTCCCGCAAACCGGACGAGGTATTAGCAGAGGCTAAGCGTATGGTAAATATGGGCTTTCGCGAGATAATGCTGCTGGGACAAAACGTAAACTCCTACGGCAAGGGCGAAGAACACGGCGTAAATTTTGCAAAGCTTTTGCGTATGCTAAACGATATTGAGGGCGATTTTAAAATCCGCTTTATGACCTCTCACCCCAAGGACTGCACCGAAGAACTGCTTGATACAATGGCCGAGTGCGAAAAGGTCTGTCATCAGTTACATCTTCCTATGCAGAGCGGTAGTGACCGTATATTAAAACTTATGAACCGTCACTACGATATAAAACGGTATTTAAGCCTTATAGAATATGCGCGCAAAAAGATGCCCGACATTGTGCTGACAAGCGACATAATTGTCGGATTCCCGGGCGAAACGTATGAGGATTTTTGCGAAACACTTAAGGTTATAAAACAGGTTAAGTTTACCTCGCTTTTTACCTTCATATATTCAAAACGCGACGGCACACCGGCCGCCGTGATGGACGACCCTATAACGCGTGAAGAAAAAGGCAAATGGTTTTCAGAGCTTTTGTCGGCACAGGAAGAAATCTCCCGCGAAAATTACGGCGGTATGATAGGCAAGGTTTACCGCGTGCTTTGCGACGGCGAGGGAAGAACCGACGGCAGAATGGCGGGCAGAACCGACGGAAACGTGGTGATTGAGTTTGACGGGGACAAGACCGCATACGGAAAATATTTTACCGTTAAGGTACTCGAACACACAAACGTGCTTTATGGCACTGTAATAGATTGAAAAATAAAGGAGAAATAAAAATGAACGCAATTGAAGCAGCAAGAAAGTTAGGTGCCGCAATTCAGGCGGACGAAAGATATGCAGCATACGAAGCAGCAAGAAAGGCAAACGACGCTGACGAAAAACTGCAGACACAGATAGGTGAGTTTAACATTCTTCGTATGTCGCTCGAGCGCGAGCTTTCCAGCGAGGAAAAGAGCGACGAGAGAGTAAAGGAGTATAACGAAAAGCTTCGCAACCTTTACGGTGAGATTATGCAGAGTGAAACTATGGTTCGTTATAACGATGCTAAGGAAGCACTCGATGCACTTACAAACGACGTTAATATGATAATTTCTATGTGCCTAAACGGCGAGGATCCTGAAACCTGTGATCCTCACGCTGCAGGCTGCACCGGTAGTTGTTCTACCTGCGGCGGCTGCCACTAATATAAAACTTTTTCGGGGGATGTGTAAATTTTGGCTGAACTGTCACCTATGATGCGTCAGTATCTGGAAATAAAGGAGCAGAACAAAGACTGTATTCTATTTTTCCGACTGGGCGACTTTTATGAAATGTTCTTTGACGATGCAAAGCTTGTATCAGAGGAGCTGGACCTCGTGCTCACGGGCAGAGGTTGCGGCGATAACGAGCGCGCACCTATGTGCGGTGTACCGTACCATAGCTGTGAATCGTATATTGCACGACTCGTAGAAAAGGGATATAAGATAGCAATATGCGAGCAGGTCGAAGACCCCGCCACCGCAAAGGGACTTGTAAAGCGTGATATTGTCCGTGTTGTCACCCCCGGCACCGTAACCGAGGACAGTATGCTGGACGAGGCAAAGAACAACTATCTTTGTGCCGTATATTTCAGTGATAGCAGCGCAGGTGTCTGCTTTACCGATATTTCTACCGGTTCAATGAACGTTACCGAAATTTCGGGCGATAACCTTGAAATGCGCGTGTGTGACGAACTGGGCAGATTTTCTCCGAGCGAGGTGCTCCTTTGCGAAAATCTGGATACCCGCACCACGCTGCGCGATTATATAACCGAGCGAATCGGTTGTATGATAACGCCTATGGAGGCGTCGGATTTCTCTGCGGCTCACGCTGAAAATCTTGTGTGTGAGCATTTTAAGGTTACAAACACAACCGCGCTTGAACTTGAAAAAAATAGCCCTTCTGTATCTGTTGTGGGCGCTACGCTTGCCTATCTTTACAGAACGCAGCTTAATAACATTTCGGCTATTACCAAAATAAACGTATATACCCAGTCGCAGTATATGAAACTGGATATATCGGCAATCAAAAACCTTGAACTGTTTGAAACGATGCGCGGAAAATCAAAGCGCGGTTCCTTGCTCGGTGTGCTTGATAAAACGAAAACCGCCATGGGCAAACGCCTTATTCGCGGCTGGCTTGAGCAACCGCTGCTTAACGTTGCGGAAATAACCGCCCGCCTTAACGCGGTGGACGAGCTTGTTTCAAACTATCCTCTGCTCGGTGAAACGGTAGAATATCTTACCGGAATAAAGGATATCGAGCGTCTTATTTCCCGTATTGTTTACGGTACGGCAAGCGCAAAGGAGCTGTTATCCCTTGCCGAAACCGCCGCGCGTTTTCCGGCCATAAAGTCGGTGCTCGGCACCGCAAACAGCCGACTTCTTCGCGACGTTTGCGGCCGTATAGACACACTTGAGGATATAAAGGAACTTATAGATAATTCCATAGACCCCGAGGCACCTGCACTTGTGCGTGAGGGGGGAATAATTTTAAAAGGCTACAACGCTGAGGTTGATGAGCTTCGCGCAATAGTCGAAAACGGAAGCGATTATTTAGCCTCAATTGAGGCGCGCGAGCGCGAACGCACGGGAATAAAGAATCTGCGTATTCGCTACAATAAGGTTTTCGGTTACTATATTGAGGTTTCAAATTCGTATTTAAACCGCGTCCCCGAAGACTATATGCGCAAACAAACGCTAACCAACGGTGAACGCTTTATTACAGACGAGCTTAAAAATCTTGAGGGCAAAATTCTGGGCGCTAAGGAGCGTGTCAAGAATATCGAATACAAGCTTTTCGAGGAAATACGCAAAACCGTCGCGGCCGAGCTTCTGCGCGTGCAGAGTACGGCGGCGGCTATCGCGGTGCTCGATGTGCTTTGTTCCTTTGCAAACGTATCGAATGCAAATTCATATTGCTGTCCAAAGCTTAATACCGAGGGAATCGTAAGCATAACCGAGGGACGCCACCCTGTTGTAGAACAGTTGAATAAAACGCCGTTTGTTTCCAACGATACGTTGCTTGATTGCGGTGAAAACCGACTGGCACTCATAACCGGACCGAATATGGCTGGTAAATCTACATATATGCGTCAGGTGGCAATAATTACCCTTATGGCGCAAATCGGTTGCTTTGTACCCGCGCGTGCGGCAAATATCGGCATTGTCGATGCTGTTTACACCCGTGTGGGCGCATCCGACGACCTTGCTATGGGACAGTCGACCTTTATGGTCGAAATGAGCGAGGTTGCATATATCCTTAAAAATGCAACCCGTCAAAGCCTTATAATATTTGACGAAATAGGCAGAGGTACTGCCACGTTCGACGGTATGTCTATTGCGCGTGCCGTGCTGGAATACGTTGCAGATACACGCCGTATAGGCGCAAAAACTCTGTTCGCCACCCACTATCACGAGCTTATTCAGCTTGAAAACGAAGTAAAGGGTGTAAAAAATTATAATATCGCCGTTAAAAAACGCGGCGACGATATAACCTTCCTGCGACGCATTGTTCGCGGCGGCGCAGATGACAGCTACGGTATTGAGGTTGCAAAGCTTGCGGGAATTCCCGACAAGGTCATAACCCGTGCAAAGGCAATACTCAAAGAGGTCATAGAAGAGGGAATAACCGTAACCCGCACCGAAACTCAGACAGAAATGCAGTTGCCGCTTGAAATGCAGGGTGCATCGGAAATTTTAAGTGAACTACGCAGTTTAGATGTCAATACGCTTACCCCCATCGAATGTATGGGTATGCTTCACGATTTGGCAGATAAAGCAAAAAGAACCTAAAGAAAGGAAGTTTTGCTGATGGCGAAAATCAATGTTTTACCGCGTCAGGTAGCCGAACTTATCGCAGCGGGCGAGGTTGTTGAACGTCCCGCATCGGTAATAAAGGAATTGCTCGAAAATTCAATAGATGCCGGCGCTACTTCGGTTACGGTTGAAATTCAGCGCGGCGGTGTTACCTATATGCGCGTTACCGATAACGGTTGCGGAATCGAACGCGACGAGGTTAAAACCGCTTTCCTTCGCCACGCAACCAGCAAGCTTCGCACAGAAAACGACCTTAACAATATCGGCACACTGGGATTCCGCGGAGAGGCGCTTGCCGCGGTTTCCTCGGTTTCGCGTGTCGAAATGCTTACCTGTACCGAGGGCGCAGATATCGGTACCCGCTACGTTATTTGCGGCGGGGAAGAAAAAGCGCTTGAGGATGCGGGTTGCCCAAAGGGAACGACCATAATCGT
Source organism: Acutalibacteraceae bacterium (assembly GCA_045604625.1). Taxonomy (GTDB): domain Bacteria; phylum Bacillota; class Clostridia; order Oscillospirales; family Acutalibacteraceae; genus SIG589. The sequence goes on from JAZUOJ010000075.1 coordinate 4,542, forward strand.
GCGTGACTTGTTTTATAATACACCCGCACGTATGAAATTCTTAAAAACCGACGTTGCCGAATCAAATGCGGTTTCGCAGGTTATAGACCGTATTGCGCTTTCCCACCCGGAGGTTTCACTAAAGCTTATACGTGACGGAAAACAAACGCTGGCTACAACCGGTGACGGCAAACTTTCCTCTGCGATTTACGCCGTCCTCGGACGCGACTTTTTCTCAGGTCTTATCCCTGCCGAAAACTCACAAGACGGTGTCTCGGTTTCGGGCTACGTATGTAAACCTGTTTGCTGTAAACCCAACCGTAACGGACAGTTTTTCTTCCTTAACGGACGTCTTGTAAAATCGGGTACCGCTATGGCGGCGCTTGAGCAAGCATATAAAAACAGCGCAATGGTGGGCAAATTCCCATACTGTGTGCTTAATATTTCGGTGCCTTTTTCTACCGTCGACGTAAACGTTCACCCTGCAAAAACAGAGGTGCGCTTTACCGATGAAAAAAGGGTTTTTAGCTGCATATATTATGCCGTTAAAAACGCACTTTTAAAGGGTGACGTCCGCCCCGAGATAAAGGTGCAGGATAAGGTGTCCCGTTTTGAAAGGATGAGTGTTGAGCAGTTCCGTCAAACGGCCATAACAGAGGAAAAAGCCACGTCACGCAGTTTTACTGCTGGCTTTGCGGAAAAACCTGCTACACCTAAAAAACTTGCCGACTTTGACCAAAGACCGGTTTTCACCCCGAAACGCGAAGAAATTAAAACCATAACACAGAGTCCTATTCCGCAGCAGGAAAAGAGGGAAGAGCCGCGCGTTACCGTAGAGGAACATCCTATCGTAACCCTGCCGCAAAAGGAAAAAATCGTACCTTCAGGTGAAACACCCGTAGCCAAAGAAACACCTATTGTCGATTCGGTAAAATACATAGGCGAGGCTTTTTCTACCTATATTGTGGTGGAAAAGGACGAAAGCATTTATCTTATAGATAAACACGCCGCCCACGAAAGACTTATTTTTGAAAAAATAAAGAACGAAACAAAACCCGAACAGCAGTATCTCTTGGCCTCTGTATCGGTTACGCTGCAGAAAAACGAGCATACGGCAATAATAGAAAACATCGACCTTTTACAAAAGTTTGGTTTTGAGGTTGAAGATTTTGGTACGTCAAGCGTTATCGTTACCGCCGTACCCGCCGTGCTTAAGGATTGCGATATAAAATCAATAATAGCGGAAATCGCAGAAAGCCTGCAAAATACCGGCAGCGTGAACGTTGAACGTTTAGACGATATCTACCATATCGTCGCCTGTCGCAGCGCCGTAAAGGCAGGAAATCTGTCATCTCAGCGCGATTTAGAGGCGTTGGCGGCCAGAGTTTTGTCATCTGACGATATTATGTATTGTCCTCACGGCAGACCGGTTGCAATGCGCCTTACCCGACGTGAGATAGAAAAACAGTTCGGCAGGATACAATGATGGAGAAAAAAATACCGTTAATAGCAGTAGTCGGCCCAACCGCATCGGGAAAAACCGCGCTGGGAATAGGCCTTGCAAAGGCGCTGTCCGGCGAAGTGGTTTCGGCTGACTCAATGCAGATATATAAAAATATGCCGGTCGCTGCCGCAGTACCAAGCCTTGAGGAAAGGGACGGCGTACCTCATCATTTAATGGAGTTTTTAGAGCCGAATGACGAGTTCTCTGTTGCAGATTATGTAAACTTGGCAAAAAACACGATTAGTGATATAAACAATAGGGGAAATCGCGCGATTTTAGTCGGCGGAACAGGACTTTATGTAAACTCGCTTGTCGACAATATCACCTTTACGGACGAGCCGCATGACAGCGCTTTACGAAACAGACTCGAAGAAGAGTTTGAGTCTTTGGGCGGGGACGAGATGCTGAAAAAGCTATCCGCCTTCGACCCCGATTCTGCCGCCCGACTGCACACTAACAATCGCCGCAGAATTATCCGAGCGTTTGAGGTTTATTTACAGACCGGAAAAACCATAACCGAACAAAACGTTTTATCGCGGCAAAAACCGTCGCCATATAATACCGTAATGATAGGCATTACCTACCGTGACCGTGAAAAATTGTACGAGCGTATTAACAGACGTGTAGATTTAATGCTTGAAAACGGTCTTCTGGACGAGGCACGCCGCTATTACGAAATGGAACAAAAGG
>JAZUOJ010000076.1:0-4185 GCA_045604625.1 Acutalibacteraceae bacterium
AATGACCAGCGTTACCCCCACCGCCGCCGCTGAGGCCGCCGGGAACAGGGCGCTGAGCACGTCCACCCGAATAAGGGCAAAAGCCGCAATGGACAGCCCCCACAGGATATAGCCACCGCAAATGAACACTTTTCTCTTACCGACACGGTCGGACAGCGCGCCCATAAACACCGTCGTGAGCGTCGCGGCAACCGCCGACGCCGCCACCATCGCGGAAATGTCCGCAGCCGTCGCGCGGAACATATTGTAGATGAATACGTTAAAATACATATTCTCCACCACCCACGCGACCTGCCCGATGAGACTGAACAGCGTCAGCGCACACCAAAAACGACCCGAAAGTTTGGTTTTCATACAATCACTCCGTTTCAAAATCCATACACGCGCGCGTAGCGGTGAAGGGGCGCACGAGGGTGTTGGCGGCTTCGACGTGCGCAGGATGCACGGCATAACCCTTGAGCGCTTCCTCGCTCTCCAGCACCGAATACAGCATCACGTCTGCGTTGGAGCTCGCGAGCGGCGCAGTCTCAATGCGCAACTCCAAGAGTCCCGGCACAACGCCGACAAGCGCCTCGAGCCCCTGTTTCATCCCCTGCTTAATTTCGGGGGTGTTATACTCGGGCTTGAGCGTCCAAAGAATGATGTGTTTAACCATAGGAAAGTCCTCCTTGTGTGGGGGGTGTTATATAAGAATATAATAGCATAATAAACCTATAAAGGCAAGCAAAACCGCCACCCGATGGGTGGCGGTTTTGGACAAACAGCGTATCTCGCGTCAAATTCTTATCTCTGTCCATTTCTGCGTGCTTGGGTCATACACGGAATAGGCATCTTCGCCTTTTTCGACAAACAACCGATTTTTCACCGCAAATCCGTAGCGGTTGTCGAAGTCCTCCAGCAGAAAGCGCTGCTGCTTGGTAGACAAATTAAGCTCATGCACACCGACAAGCATATCGTCAGGCTCGACGCTTCCTTTTCTGTAGGGCATACCGTTAAAGTACAATTTTTGTCCCAGCACCGCTATCCATTCGTCACAGTACGGCGCTGTACCGTGGGTCGTCACCGAGCCGCCGTTAATGCCGATCGACACAATGCTGTATCCATCGTCAAGGTCCCCGGTCGTGTAATACAGACGAGAATTCTGCAAGACGAAATAATTGACATCCTTATTCGACAGTAGGGTGACCTTGTTCTTCACGTTATGCTTCATACGGCAGACCGACGAGCCGCTGTCGAGCGGCGCATAGCGGAAATAAATATACGTGCCGTCGGCGATCAGATTGCTTACGTAGCCGTCGTGCACCTGCTTTGCCAAGCCGCCGTCGGTCGGCACAAGGTATAACGGGCAGCAGTCCTTGGCATAGTTCGTATACGGATTGACCAGCGTGGTGAAAAACATCTGATCTTTGATGATCAACAAATCACGCACGAGCACGGCATTGAGGATCTTCTGAAACTCAGCGCCATCGGTACGCACCTTAGCGATATACGAGTTATCTCTTTTACTGCCCTCAACGCAAAAATAGATCCAATCCCCGACAATATTGATGTTGCACGTCACGCCCGCACTGACGGTATACACGGTCTTTCGACCGCTGCCGTCTTTTTTCGTCTTCACAATGTCTCTGCCGTTCGCAAAATATAACCAATCGCCCTGAGCCGTGACCTTGGCGTCGCCGCGCTCCGCACCGATCGTGTTCGCCTGTGCAGCCGGCGTATCCGAGACAAACGTGTTCGCTTTCGTATGACCGCACACGGCGCAAACGTTGTTGCTATAACGATGGGCGGTCTTGGGGAGCGTTGCACGCTCCGTTTCGCCGCACGCGCAGGAACGCAGCTGTTCACCCATAGAACGGCAATCGGGCTCGACCACCGTCTTCCACTCGCCGAACGCATGCGTATGCGGCAAGGTTGTCGAGGTCGTCGCCTGAGATATCAAAGGCGTCAGCGTCGTCTTGGTCATATGCACCGTCTTATCGGAAGAAGCGTCCGTCTTCAACGTCGTGGCTGATGTCAAAGACGAGGACTGCGCCGACGTGTTTTTCGTGGGCTTCGCGCTTGTGGTGGCGTCAGAGGTGTCGCCCGACTCGTCCGAAGAACTCATGACGGACACGTCTTTCTCCAACACACCGCTACTGTTTGAGCCGATCGCGTCGGTCGCGCAAGAACACAACGAAACCACCATCAAAAATACCAAAATGCCTATTAACTGTTTTTTCATTTTATCACCTGATTATCTTTTACGCTATTCCAATTCTCACCAAAGCAGTATAACACACATCGGCGAAAAATGCAAATCGGTAGTAACATCTATGCCGCACATTAATGGTTTTTGCGGTTGTACTGATTAAAAATAATCTGTTGCAAACCGACAAACTTCACTTAATCCTTAGAATAACCGATATTCTTTTCTTTTGCAGGGTCAAAAGAAAGATTGCAAATTGATGCAACCAAAGCATAAATACCAAAAGTCACGATCGTAAGGAAAAAGTATGCCGCCGTTCTGCAAGTATAGCCAGCAGGTTTCAAATCCGTATGATTGATAATAATGCTGCCTATCCAACCCAAGAAAAATGTCAACAGAAAGCGCATAAAATTTTTATTTTCCATCTTTTTGTTCTCCTTTCATCAGTAGTCGGCAAAATGCTGCCAAAAACGTGTTTTCGACAATCCTATTTTATCCTACTTTATACTACTTGTCAATATGTTTAACTATTTATATCTTATAATAATTTATGAGGTGATAATGTTGAAGCCTTTAAAGGAAAAAATCAGTATAACGATTGACAATGATATTTTAGCAAAATTGAAGCAAGAAGCCGAGCTCGACGACCGTTCCCTTTCGCAATATATCAACATCGTATTGAAACAACATTTAAAAGATCTGGAAAATAAAAAATAAGCCGTGAATTTCACGGCTTTTTTGTTGGCTGCTCCTGTCAGGCTCGAACTATGACGACTTCACCCGCCGCTTTGCGGCAGGTGAAAAATGCCATATTTCTACTGTACTTCTAAAAGTCGAGCGATGCCAGATGATGACTGTTAATGATGGCGGCGGTTCGAGCTCGCAGAAATCAAATAAAAAGAACGGACACTCAAAATGGAACTGGTCTAAAACCTGATTTTCTTACTTTTTCTTTAAATAAGTACATATTCTATTAAATATGTTACCTTTTTGTTTATTTATTATATCCTGTCTATTTATTTCCTCATAAAGTTTATAAAAATCTCCATCATATATCTTTTTTACAACATATACCGAATCGTTTTGAAGTTCACGAATTATACTTACTATTTCATTTTCTTTATCCTTAGAAAACGACAACGAAATTGCGCAACACTCAATTTGAGCAGTGGGCTCAATATAAAAATCAAAGGCAATAGAATGTGTATTATTTGTATATTTATATATGTCGCCTTCTCTTCTGGGCGTAAGATAATATTCTGCCTCTAAAAAAGCGGCATCAAGTCCGATTGACATAACATTCAAAAGTCTAGTGAAGTTTTCTGTCTTCTTTCCCATGAACATCTCACGGCTTTTTATCTCTTTGCGATGATATCCTCTTGGTTGATTACAGTGCGGAAAATCTTTTTCTTCCTCTGGATGCTTATCAAAATATGCATCAAATCCTGCACACAACTCAATAATTGCATCAAAATCAACAAGAAATGATTTGGAAATAATTTGCCGATTCATATCATCACCGCCTTGGGCGTATTATAGCATAAAAGCGGTGGAGACGCAAGAGTTAGTGATATTCTATGCTACGCACAGAGTTATATTATGCCTTACGGCATAGTGATATTTTTGCCGTTGGCAAAAGTGATATTATATTCGCCTTTTAACTCGCGAAGCGAATATCACTTGGACGAAGTCCAAATATCACTGCGAAGCAATATAACTCGCCGAAAGGCGAATATAACTAAAAAACTCTTTGAGAAAATCTCAAAGAGTTTTTTGGAGGTACCGGCGAGATTTGTTTGCATTTTTGCCGCGGGCAAAAATTAAGGTTCGCCTCCGTCCAGCCGTCGGTGGCAACAGTCCACCGGACTGTTGCATTTAGGTGGTTGAAATCTGGCCGACACAATTTCTCCAAACAAAAAGGACATCCTTGCGGATGTCCTTTTTGTTTGGGTAGTTTGAACTTAATGACACGAATAAAAAGTGCCTGAAAACTGAGGATT
>JAZUOJ010000077.1:0-17427 GCA_045604625.1 Acutalibacteraceae bacterium
CTTGATATTGCAGCTGAATTCGTCTTTAACTTATTTTGCGCTGGCTTTCGGGCGCTTTGCGCCGTACTTAGAACGACTCTGCATTCTGTTAGCAACACCCTGAGTATCAAGGGTTCCTCTGATGATGTGATAACGCACACCAGGAAGATCCTTAACACGTCCACCACGAATAAGAACAACGCTATGCTCCTGCAGATTGTGTCCTACGCCCGGGATGTAAGCAGAAACTTCCATTCCGTTCGAAAGACGTACTCTGGCAATTTTACGCAAAGCAGAGTTCGGCTTCTTAGGGGTAGAGGTCTTAACAGCTGTGCAGACACCACGCTTCTGGGGAGAGTTCTGATCAACCTGCTCACGCTTCATAGAGTTGTAACTCTTTAAAAGAGCCGGAGCCTTAGCTTTTTTCTCCATTGTTTCGCGGCCGTTGCGCACTAACTGGTTAAAGGTTGGCATATTACACCTCCTATTTATAAATTAATATCGCGTAGGCGTACACTTGTCCGCCCACGTTATACCCTTTTATAAACTGAAATATTATGCTAGCCATAATACCCCAGCAATTAAAGATGATACCACTAAAAGTCAAGTTTGTCAATAGTTTTATTTACAAAAAAATGGATAACGGTATTATAAGCATAACACCGTTATCCATAAATATAAGTTATTAGTCTTCAACCACCGGAACGTCATCACGTCTGCAGTAGTTTACCTCGTTTTCCTTCATGCCGGTACCGGCGGGAACGAGCTTACCGATAATAACGTTTTCCTTAAGACCGAACAGCGGGTCTTCCTTGCCCTTGATAGCGGCATCGGTAAGAACACGTGTGGTCTCCTGGAATGAAGCGGCAGACAGGAACGACTCGGTGGCCAAGGACGCCTTTGTAATACCGAGAAGTGTCGGCTCATAGGTTGCAACCTTAAGTTCGGTCTCGCCTGCAGCAATTCTGGCATTGATTTCAGCGTTTGCTGCATAAACCTCACCGCGCTCGTAGGTAGCCTCCGGCAACAGGTTAGTGCTGCCCGGATCGGTAATCTTGAGCTTTCTCATCATCTGTCTGATTATAATTTCGATATGCTTATCGTTGATATCAACACCCTGAGTACGGTATGCACTCTGAATTTCGGCTATGATATAGTCCTGAACAGCTTCAGGTCCTAAAACAGAAAGAATGTCCTTAGGTGTGATAGCACCATCAATAAGCTTCTCGCCTGCCTTAACGTAATCACCGTCGTGAACGCGAACGCGGCTTCCGAACGGAATCTGTTCCTTAACCTCTGTTGCATTTTCTTCATCGGTAATAACGATCACATTGCTGCGCTTTTCTTCAACGATGCGAACGCGACCGCTGATTTTGCTGATAAGACCGCAATGCTTGGGTGTACGTGCTTCGAAGAGTTCTTCAACACGCGGCAGACCCTGGGTAATATCTTCGGTACTTGCGATACCACCGGTATGGAAGGTACGCATTGTAAGCTGGGTACCGGGCTCACCGATGGACTGTGCAGCAATAATACCGACAGCCTCACCTACTGTTACCGGCTTACCAAGTGCAAGGTTTACACCGTAGCACTTCTTACAAATACCGTGCTTAGAATGACAAGTGAGTATAGAGCGAATAACAACCTTGGAATCCTTTACGCGTTGCTCAAGTAATTCATTTTTCTCTGCAACAGCAGCATTACGTGTTTTTGCAGTTTTAACGGTTGCAATCTTCTTATCAAGTGCCTCAATCTTTTCATCGATAGCGGCAAGCTTTTTATTAACGATAGACTGAATCTTTTCAGCGTCTTCCTCGCTCATCATATTTTCCTTAGAAACGATAACCTCGCCGGTTTCCTCATCAACAAAGTCGTTGAGTAGGTAACGTCCGATAAGACGTTCTGAAAGCGGCTCAATAAGATGGTTGCCATCCTTAATATCGCCAACTGCAAGACCTTCGTCGGTGCAGCAATCGTCCTCACGGATAATAACGTCCTGAGAAACGTCAACAAGACGGCGGGTAAGATAACCGGAGTCAGCGGTACGAAGAGCGGTATCGGCCAAGCCCTTACGAGCACCACGTGAAGAAATAAAGTATTCAAGTACGTTAAGGCCTTCACGGTAGTTAGCACGAATCGGAACTTCGATAACCTTACCGGCGGTATTAGCGATAAGTCCGCGCATACCGGCGAGCTGACGAATCTGGCTCATAGAACCACGAGCGCCTGAATCTGCCATCATATATATGGGGTTGAATTCATCAAGGTTATTTGTAAGAGCCTTGGCAACGTCTTCTGTTACACCGTTCCAAATTTCAATAACCTTGCGGCTGCGTTCTTCGTCATTTATGAAACCACGACGATATTCCTTAGTAACACCATCAATCTGCTTCTCTGCAGCGGCGATAAGATCAGCCTTCTCAGGCGGAATTACTGCGTCGGTAACAGCAACGGTTATAGCACCCTTTGTGGAGTACTTAAAACCGGTTGCCTTGATTTTATCAAGAACAATTGCAGACTGACTGGTACCAAGAACACGGATGCAGCGGTCAATAATTTTACCTAGCTGCTTCTTGCCTATCTTGTTAACCTCGCCATTGGGCTTATATACCGAAATTTCAAGGTCGAGTTCGTGACCTTCAACAGTACGGTCAACATAGCCGAGAACCTGCGGAATAGATTCGTTGAAGATGAGGAAACCAACGGTTGCATCAATTATGCGTGTAATCGGAGTGCCGTCAGCGGCATTTCCCTTCATGCGAACCTTAATCGGAGCGTGAAGTCCTACAACACCGTCGTTATAAGCCATAATGGCTTCGTCCTTATCCTTGAACACCTTACCTGCACCGGGTTCATCATCCTTAACAATGGTAAGATAGTAGGAACCGAGAACCATATCCTGTGTAGGAACGGCAACAGGTTTACCGTCAGAAGGCTTAAGAAGGTTGTTAGCTGCAAGCATCAAGAATCTTGCTTCAGCCTGTGCCTCTGCCGACAGCGGTACGTGAACGGCCATCTGGTCGCCGTCGAAGTCAGCGTTGTAAGCGGTACATACCAGCGGATGAAGCTTAAGAGCGCGACCTTCAACAAGTACAGGTTCGAAAGCCTGAATACCAAGACGGTGAAGTGTAGGTGCACGGTTTAATAGTACAGGATGCTCTTTAATAACAGTTTCGAGTGCATCCCAAACTTCGGTGCTGGCACGCTCAACCATCTTTCTGGCCGACTTAATGTTAGAAACAGCGTTGATTTCAACAAGACGTTTCATAACAAAGGGCTTAAAGAGTTCGAGAGCCATTTCCTTCGGAAGACCGCACTGGTACATCTTAAGTTCAGGTCCAACAACGATAACAGAACGACCGGAATAGTCAACACGTTTACCCAGAAGGTTCTGACGGAAACGTCCCTGCTTACCCTTAAGCATATCAGAGAGCGACTTAAATGCGCGGTTGTTGGGGCCGGTAACCGGCTTGCCGCGACGACCGTTATCAATAAGTGCGTCAACAGCCTCTTGCAGCATTCTTTTCTCGTTGCGAACGATAATATCGGGAGCACCGAGTTCAAGAAGTCTCTTAAGGCGGTTGTTACGGTTAATAACTCTACGGTAAAGGTCGTTAAGGTCGCTTGTAGCGAAACGACCACCGTCAAGCTGTACCATAGGACGAAGATCCGGAGGAATAACCGGAAGAACGTCTAAAATCATCCATTCGGGTCTGTTGCCCGAAAGTCTGAATGCATCGAGAACCTCTAAACGCTTGAAAATACGAACACGTTTCTGTCCCGAAGCAGTTTCAAGCTCTTCTCTGAGTTCAGCGCAAACCTTATCAAGGTCGATTTCCGAAAGAAGCTTCTTTATAGCTTCAGCGCCCATTCCGGCGTCAAAATCATCCTCGTATTTTTCGCGCATATCACGGTACTGCTTTTCGCTTAAAAGCTGGTTCTTCTCAAGCGGTGTGTTACCGGGATCGGTAACAATGTACTGTGAGAAGTAAAGTACCTGCTCAAGAAGCTTCGGAGAAACGTCAAGTGCAAGACCCATTCTTGAAGGAATGGTTTTGTAATACCAAATGTGGGAAACCGGAGCAGCAAGTTCAATAGAACCCATACGCTCGCGGCGAACCTTTGCACGCGTTACTTCAACACCGCAGCGTTCGCAAACCTTGCCCTTATAACGTATACGCTTATACTTTCCGCAGTGACATTCCCAGTCCTTGGTGGGTCCGAAAATGCGCTCGCAGAAAAGTCCGCCCGGTTCGGGTTTCAAAGTCCTGTAGTTAATGGTTTCAGGTTTTGTAACCTCACCGTGCGACCAGTCTCTTATCTGGTCCGGAGATGCAAGTCCTATTTTTATAGATTCAAATTCAATATCTGCCATTTGATTGCCCTCCGTTAGTTATTTTCATCAAAGTCAACAGAATCAAAGCTTTCCTCTGTTTCCTCTACAATTGCTTCGCCGTTTTCATCCTCAAGACCGAAACCGGTTAAATCATCTGCAACGGTTTCTCCGTCAAATTCGGGATCAAATACGGGCGTTGCAAGACCGATATCGTCATCCTCGTCAAAGTTCTGCTTAAGGTCGATTTCTTCCTTGTTAGCATCAAGAACCTTAATATCAAGGCCTAACGACTGAAGTTCCTTAATAAGAACCTTAAAGGATTCCGGAACTCCGGACTTGGGAACGTTTTCACCCTTAACGATAGATTCGTAGGTCTTAACACGTCCGACAACGTCATCCGACTTAACGGTGAGAATTTCCTGAAGTGTGTAAGCGGCGCCGTACGCTTCAAGTGCCCAAACTTCCATCTCACCGAAACGCTGACCACCGAACTGAGCCTTACCGCCGAGCGGCTGCTGAGTTACGAGTGAGTAAGGACCGGTGGAACGTGCGTGAATCTTATCGTCAACGAGGTGATGCAGCTTGAGATAATACATATAACCTACTGTTACACGGTTATCAAAAGGCTCACCTGTTCGGCCATCATAAAGTTGTGTTTTGCCGTCTTCGTTATAACCGGCCATCTTAAGACACTCTCTGATGTCAGATTCGTGCGCACCGTCAAATACAGGTGTGCAAACCTTCCAACCAAGAGCCTTAGCAGCGTATCCAAGATGAACCTCAAGCACCTGACCGATGTTCATACGAGAAGGAACGCCGAGGGGGTTAAGAACGATATCAAGCGGAGTACCGTCCGGTAAGAACGGCATATCTTCGCTGGGAAGAATTCTGGAAACAACACCCTTGTTACCGTGACGACCTGCCATCTTATCGCCGACAGAAATCTTACGCTTCTGAGCGATATAGCAGCGAACAACAAGGTTAACGCCGGGGCTGAGTTCTGAAGAGTTTTCACGTGAGAACACCTTAACATCAACGATGGTACCGTATTCACCGTGCGGAACACGTAATGAAGTATCACGCACTTCCCTTGCCTTTTCACCGAAGATAGCACGCAGTAAGCGTTCCTCGGCAGTAAGCTCGGTTTCGCCCTTGGGTGTTACCTTACCAACAAGAATATCACCGGCAGAAACCTCTGCACCAACACGAATAATTCCGCGCTCGTCAAGGTCTTTAAGTGCATCTTCACCAACGTTCGGAATGTCACGAGTGATTTCTTCGGGTCCTAACTTGGTGTCACGAGCTTCAATTTCGTACTCTTCAATATGAATCGAGGTATACATATCCTCGCGAACGAGTTTTTGGTTAATAAGAACAGCGTCTTCGTAGTTATAACCTTCCCAGGTCATAAATCCGATGAGTGCGTTTTTACCGAGGCTGATTTCACCGTTGCTGGTAGCAGGACCGTCGGCAATGACCTCGCCTGCCTCAACCTTTTGTCCAACCTCGACTATCGGCTTCTGATTTATGCAGGTGCCGTGGTTAGAACGTAAGAACTTGATAAGATTATACTCTTCAAGTTCACCGGTTTCGCTGGAGCTAATCTTTATGCAATCGGCAGATACACTTACAACAGTACCTGCAGTCTTAGCAAGAACAACAACACCGGAGTCAACAGCGGCCTTGTATTCCATACCGGTACCAACGATAGGATTCTCGGTGCGGAGTAGCGGAACAGCCTGCTTCTGCATGTTTGAACCCATGAGAGCACGGTTGGTATCGTCATTTTCAAGGAACGGTATCATTGCTGTGGCAACCGAAACAACCATCTTAGGCGAAACGTCCATAAGGTCGACACGGTCTGCCTCGATTTCGAGGAATCCGTCACGGAAACGTGCGTTAACCTTTGAACGTGCAAAATGACCGTTTTCATCAAGCGGCTCATTAGCCTGAGCAACGATATACTCATCTTCCTCATCTGCGGTAAGGTATACAACCTCATCAAGAACACAACCGGTAGCCTTATCAACCCTACGGAAAGGTGTCTCAATAAAGCCGTAATCATTTATACGTGCAAATGTAGCGAGATAAGAAATAAGACCGATGTTAGGACCTTCAGGAGTTTCGATAGGACACATACGACCGTAGTGTGTGTAGTGAACGTCACGAACCTCGAAGCTGGCACGGTCACGTGAAAGACCACCGGGTCCAAGTGCAGAAAGACGACGCTTATGAGTAAGCTCGGAAAGCGGGTTTGTCTGGTCCATAAATTGCGAAAGCGGAGAAGAACCGAAGAATTCCTTAATTGCCGCTACAACAGGTCTTATATTAATAAGTGTCTGAGGAGTAACAATGTCGGTATCCTGAGCCTGCAGAGTCATCTTCTCTCTAACAACACGCTCCATGCGGGCAAAGCCAACGCGGAACTGATTCTGTAAAAGTTCGCCTACCGAACGGATACGACGGTTGCCGAGATGGTCGATATCATCGACATTACCGATATCGTGCGAAAGGCCTAAAATATAGTTGATAGATGCAAGAATGTCATCAACAGTAATGTGTTTCGGAATAAGGTCATCAATGTTTGCCTTGATGGCAGCCTTTACATCCTCAACGCTCTCATTGTTTTCGATGATAGCCTTAAGTACAGGGAAAGAAACCCATTCGCAAACACCGAGTTCGGTAGCGTCAAAATCAACGTAATCGTTGATGTCAACCATGCGGTTAGAAAGAACCTTAACCTCGCTGCGGTTGCCCTCAGCATCCATAACATCAAGATAAACGGCGTCAACGCCCTTTTTCTGAATTTCAAGAGCCTTGTCCTTATTAAGCAGCTCGCCTGCCTCAGCAATAAGCTCACCGGACATAGGATCGGCAACAGGACGCGAAAGAGTCTTGCCGTTAATACGTCCTGCAATGGCAAACTTCTTATTATACTTATAACGACCTACACGAGAAAGGTCATATCTGCGGGTATCAAAGAAAAGCTGTTCAAGGTGTGCCTTTGCACCGTCAACGGTTGCAGGCTCACCGGGACGAAGCTTCTTATAAACCTCGATAAGAGCATCCTCAGTGTTAGCGGCGGTGTCCTTTTCAAAAGTATTCTCAAGACGAACGTCAACACCCAAAATCTCTTCGATTTCGTTGTTGGTTGCAAGAGGATATTCGGAAATACCGCCAATAGCACGAATAAATGTAGAAAGCGGAAGCTTACGGTTTTTATCTATTCGTACATATATAACGTCACTCTGGTCGGTTTCATACTCAAGCCAAGCACCGCGGTTGGGTATAATGGTAGAGAGGAAGAGTTTGCGTCCGCTTCTCTCCTCACGCTTGAAATCATAGTAAGCACCCGGTGAACGAACAAGCTGGGAAACAACCGCACGCTCAGCACCGTTGATAACAAAAGTGCCGGACTCGGTCATAAGCGGGAAATCGCCCATAAATACTTCGCTTTCCTTAATCTCACCGGTCTCTTTATTGTAAAGCTGTGTAAGCACACGCAAAGGCGCTGCGTATGTTGTGTCACGCGATTTACATTCGGTAACACTGTACTTAGGCTTCTCATCAAAACGGTAATCGATAAATCTAAGTTCCAGATTACCGGTGTAATCTGTAATGGAAGACATATCCTTAAATACTTCCTTCAGACCTTCTTCGACAAACCATCTGTATGAGTCCTTCTGTACCTCAATGAGGTTAGGCATATCAATAACCTCTTTGATTTTTGAGAAACTCATTCTCTCGTTTTTACCGAGCTTTACAGGTTTAACCTCGACCATAGGCTTTAATCACTCCTTAATATACTAAACGGAAAAAGAACCCTTTTTCGGTCAAAATCGGCTTTAACAGAGGGTTTTTGACGCTTTTTTTACCCGTAAAAAACGCATAATGGCGCATATTAACCCACTATTAAGCATTTTACAATTATAGTCCAAGTCTTTTGCGATGTCAAGAGAAATTTTGGTAAAAAATAAAAAAGCAGCCTTTTTGTGAAAAAAAGCTACTTTTTAGCAATATATTTACAATATTTTATTTCTCATTCGCATTCATTTTTAGATATGCGTTTATAAAACCGTCCAAATCTCCATCCATTACGGCGCCGATATTTCCAGATTCAAAACCGGTACGATGGTCCTTTGCCAGAGTGTACGGCATAAAGACGTACGAGCGTATTTGAGAACCCCAAGCGATATCCTTTTGAACACCCTTAATATCCTCAATTTTATCAAGATGTTCACGCTCTTTAATCTCAATTAACTTTGATTTTAGCATCTTAAGTGCCATCTCACGATTTTGATGCTGACTGCGCTCATTTTGGCAGGCTACAATAATACCGGTAGGAATGTGAGTCATACGAATTGCGGATTCGGTCTTATTAACGTGCTGACCGCCTGCACCACTAGAACGGTAGGTATCGACCTTTAGGTCCTCTTCCCTAATCTCTATTTCTATATCGTCATCAATTTCGGGCATAACTTCAAGAGACGCAAAAGAGGTATGACGTCTTCCAGAAGAATCAAACGGTGAAATACGGACAAGACGGTGAACACCGTTTTCGCTCTTAAGGTATCCGTACGCATTTACACCCTCAATTAAAAGAACAGCACTCTTAAGCCCTGCTTCTTCACCATCGAGGAAGTCAATCATTTTAACCGAGAAACCATGGCGTTCTCCCCAACGCGTATACATACGAACCAGCATTTCATTCCAGTCTTGTGCTTCGGTTCCGCCGGCTCCGGCGTGGAAAGTAAGAATAGCATTTTTAGAATCATATTCACCCGACAACAAGGTTTCAAGACGCTGTGCCGAAAGCTGACTTTCGAAAAGTTCAATGTCCGATACCACCTCTGTAAGCAGAGATAAATCCTCTGCCTCGTCCGCCAACTCAATTAGTGCGGCTGTATCTTCATATAATGCTTTCAGCGCGTTATATCTCTCTATTTTACCTTTTAGCTGACTGGTTTTCTGCAAAACCTTTTGCGAGTTTTCAATATCATCCCAAAAGCCCTCGGCCGCAGCCTGCTGCTCAAGACGAGATACCTCATCAATTACGGCATCCAGTTTAAGCGCATCTCTTAAATCGTCAAGATCGGTTAAAAACGATTCAAGTTTCAGTTTTTGTTCCTCAAATTCCAGCATATACTATTTACCTTTCCGGCAGCAAAAAGCATACCAATTATCCTTTGTGCATTCCTTAATAATTTCAAAGCCGCAAGCATAAAGCTTTTCTTTAACCTCATCGGCCCTCATATCGATTATTCCTGAACACATATAAATACCGTCATCATCTAAAAATTTATCTATATCGGGTGTAAGCTTCATAACAATATCGGCAACAATATTAGCACACACAACGCTGTATTTTCCACTAACCTTTTCGGTTAAATCCCCACAGATAAATTCGGTTTTTTCAGTAACATTATTAATATCAGCATTTTCACGTGATACCTTTACCGACTGTGCGTCAATATCCACACCTGTTGCGTGTTGGGCACCTAATAATACGCCTGTAATGGCAAGGATTCCGCTTCCACAGCCAACATCAAGTATCTTATCCCCTGCCTTGACAAATTCATCTAATAATTCAAGGCACATGCTTGTAGTAGCGTGTGAACCTGTTCCGAAAGCAGCACCCGGATCAATTTTTAAAACGGTACGCTCATCCTTATTCTCATACTTTTCCCAGCTTGGGCAGACTGCAAGGCGGGTTCCAACCTCAAACGCCTTAAAATATTTTTTCCAGTTTTCTGCCCAGTCAGCATCGTTAACTCCGTAAGATTCTATGCTGGCTTTAATGCCTGCTGCCGTGTATCTTTCTTTAAGATAGGATATCGATTCCTCGGCATTATCCTCGCAGGAAATGTAAATATGAATTATTACCGAATCGCGGTTCTTTTTAAGCAGTTCTTCATCAATTAAATCAATATGCGCGATTTCAACCGCAGCAACCTCTAAATCGGAATAGTCCTCAACGTATATTCCGTAAGGCACAACCATATTTGCAATAGCGGAAGCAGTTTCTGCATCCTCTTTGTTGACACTAATAGTAATTTCGGTCCAGTCCATAATTTTCCTCCGAAGATATTTTTATAGATTATAACACAAAATATTAAATTAGTAAAATACAATTGTTGATTTATTTTGATAAATATAGTAAAATTATTTCATAAATTAGGAGGTGCTGTTATGATTTGGCACAGCGCACAGCTGGATGACGTAATTGGTGTTCTTAATACCGATGCTCAAAAAGGACTTACAAACGGCGAGGCCGCAGCAAGATTAAAATCAGACGGAAATAATTCTTTTTCATTTAGAAAAAGTAAAACCTTTCTTTCTTCATTCTTGGCTCAATTCAATAATTTTGCCGTTATTGCATTGTTGGTGGTAGCCGTTATTTCGCTTATCGTTACAATAATAAGCAATGACAGACAGTGGTTTTCACCTATATTAATTTTCACCATTGTGGTAATAAATAACACGGTATGCGCATATCAGGAAATCAAGTCTGAGGATATGGCCGATGTCTTAAAGGATGTCTCGGCACCTACGGCAACGGTAATACGCGACGGCATAAAAAAGGCGGTTGACTCATCTCAACTGGTTGTCGGCGATATAATATACCTCAAAGAAGGCGATTATATTTCTGCCGATGCACGCATTATTTCAGAAGGCGCTTTATGCTGTGACGAAGCACCGCTTACCGGAATTAACGCACCCGCCGATAAGGATTGCGAAGTAATACCCGAGGATATAACCCCGCTTTCTGAGCGCGTAAATATGGTATTTGCAGGTTGCTCGGTCACACACGGTTGGTGCACAGCCGTCGTCACCGCAACAGGGCTTGATACCGAAATAGGAAAAGAACGAAGTCTCCTTGAGCAAACCGGTTCTGCCAAAATCCCGGTAAGAGAGGGTGTTTCCGCCTTTTCAAACACCTTTAGCACCGTAGCAATTATCGTTTCCGCATTGGTTTTTGCTATTGGAATGATTTATAATTTCCGAAATGCCAACATTTCCAGAACTCTAATAGACACCTTCCTTTCTTCCAGCGCGCTGGCTGTAGCGGTAATACCCGAGGGCATACCTGCTGCCGTAGCAGTAATCTTAACTCTCGGTGTACAGCGACTTATCACCAAAAATGTAATTGTAAAAGACCTGTCTTCGGTTGAGACAATGGGTGGCATTTCAGTTATATGTTCTGACAAAACAGGTACTCTCACTGAAAACTGTATGTCGGTTGCTAAAGTCTTTAACGGAACAGATATTATCGATATAAACGACTGTTCAGGTGACGACGTTAAACTTATATTACAGTTGGCAACTATTTGTAATAACGCCAGCGAAACAGAAGGCGACCCTACAGGTATGGGAATTGCAGACGCCTGCAAAAAACTTACGGGTATGAGCAAGCAGGATATTGAAAACCTATATCCCCGCCTCGGCGAAGTTCCCTTTGACTCGGGCAGAAAGCTAATGACAACCATAAATATGATAAATGGTAAGGCCTTCGCAATAGTAAAGGGCGCCCCCGAAACACTTCTGCCGCTTTGCACAGGCAGATGCAGCGAAAAGTTTGACAGCGTTATTGAAAATATGGCAGAAGACGCTCTCCGCGTTATCGCAATTGCCGCAAAGCCCTTAAGCGAAATTCCCGCCAATCCAAATTCGGATGAGCTTGAATGTAATCTTAACTTTATCGGTCTTATTGGACTTGAAGACCAGCCGAGAGCCGATGCCGTTCGTGCTGTGCTTGAGTGCAAAAAGGCGGGTATTCGCACCATTATGCTAACGGGCGACCACCCGTCAACCGCAAAGGCTATGGCAAGACGTCTTGGTATTTTAACCGACGACACTCAAATAGTTACAAACGTTGAGTTAGAGTCGATGAGTGATGAACAACTTCTAAATAACATTGAAAACTATTCAGTTTATGCCAGAATATCCAGTGCCGATAGACTTAGAATTGTAAAAGCGTGGCAACAAAAAGGCCACAGCGTTGCCGTTACCGGTGACGGTGTTGACGACACTCCCGCCCTTATGGCTGCTGATGCCGGCTGCTCAATGGGCAAAAGCGGCACAGACGTTGCCAAAGGCGTTTCCGACATTATACTAATGGACGACGATTATTCTTCAATTGTTAACTCAATTAAAGAGGGACGCGCAATTTTTGCTAACATACGCAAAATGCTCAACTATCTTATAAGCAGTAATTTGGGCGAGCTATTATTTGTGCTGTTTGCTACCCTTATTTTCGGCAATATTCCGCTCACGGCAGTACTGCTTTTATGGGTAAACCTCGTTACCGATTTTGCTCCGGTTATTGCTATTGGAATGGAAGCCCCCGAGTCCGATATAATGAAGTCGTTACCCCAAAAAAGGCAGACTATTTTAAATAAAAACCTTTTAATTTCGGTTATTCTGCAGGGCGTATTAGTAACTGTTCTTTCTATTATTGCTTATTCGCTCGGTCTGGTAGTCGGCCAGGCCACAGCTGTTACAATGTCATTCATTGTATTAACTCTGTCGCAGGTGTTCTTCTCGCTCTCTGCAAGAACGGAGAACATTCCGTCACTTCTTTCATTCGCCGCTAACAAGACAGCGCTTTATTGTTGCTTATTATCCCTAATTCTTGTATTAGCCGTTGTTTTGACACCGCTTAACACAATATTCGGTTTGACCGCAATAAACGGTTCACAGTGGTTTATTTCGATAGTTCTGTCGATAATACCGTTCTTTGTATCTGAAATATTAAAAACCGTAAAATACATTAAAGCTAAAATATCATAACAAAAACCCCGGCAACACCAAGTGTTGTCGGGGTTTAAATTATACCAGTTAAAAAATACGGGTTCCGCCTACAGGTCTAATATTAAGAACATAGCAGTTTCCCTTGCCGAAAACCGATTCTATCGTCTCAATGTAACCCTCTAAAATATCCATAGGCACAAAAGCCTGAATGGTGCCGGCGAAACCGCCGCCGTGAACACGACAAGCTCCCCTGCCCGCCAAATATTTTGAACTCACAGCAAGCGCAAGGGATAGTCCCTGCTCACCGGGGTTGGACGGAGAATAAACGTTTTGCAGATATTTAAACGAAGAATTTCCGGACTCGTTTATAAGTGATAGGAAATCATCAAAACGGCCTTCGGTTAAGGCTGTCTTTTCGTCAACTGCACGTTTGTTATCTGCAAAGAAGTGTATAGCGCGTAGTACTGCTCTATCGCCTGTCTTGGCACGAACATCAGCCATTTTTGCGAAAAACTCTTTTTCGTCTACATCACGTAAAAACTTTTTACCGAAAAACGCTGACACCTTTGCGCACTCTACCGTAATGTCGGCATAGTCGTTGGTTAAATCGGTATGATTGCCACCGGTATTGATAATGCAAAGTGCGTGCGAATTAGCAGCAAGATCAAAATCTACCTTTTCGATAACGGGGTTTTGCGGGTCGGCAAAATCAATAGCAGTAAATCCGCCTACAGAGCTTGCCATCTGGTCCATAAGACCGCAGGGTTTACCGAAAAATTCGCGTTCGGACTGCTGAGCAAACTTTGCAATTGTAACGGCATCAATAACACCGTCATTGAATAAATGATTTATAATTACGCCAATTAAAACCTCAAAAGCCGCTGATGAAGATAGGCCGGAACCTTTTAAAACGTTTGACGTAGTATAAGCATCGAAACCGCCTATCTTATATCCGGCGCGGTCGGCCATTGCACACATGCCGCGAATAAGAGACGAAGAATGCGAAACCTCGCTCGTGCGCGGTTTTAACATATCAAACTTTATGGTATCCATATCATAGCCCTGTGATTTTACGCGTATAACACTTCCGTCACAAGGTGCTACTACAGCGATAACGTCTAAATCAACACTTCCAGCAAGCACGCAACCGTTTTGGTGGTCGGTATGGTTTCCGCCAACCTCTGTGCGTCCGGGCGCGCTGAAAAGCATAACGTTATCACGCTCGCCAAAGGTTTCAGCAAAACCGTCACAGGCTTTTAAATATCTGTTTCTTGCCTCACTCACATCGCGGTAAAGCGGCTTAAACACATCATCCAAACCGCCCGAAGCGATATGTGCCTTTAACTGAGATAAATTCATAAATTATACTCCACTATTTTGTCAGGGCTAAAGCGTCGCGTGCGATAACAAGCTCTTCGTTGGTAGGAATAACAAAAACCGGTACCTTGGAATCGTCGGTTGTTATGCATGCCTCGACACCGTGAACATCATTCTTCTCATCAGAGCAGAATACACCTACATAATTGAGATGGTCCATAACGTACTTACGTACAGCAGAATCGTTTTCGCCAATGCCGCCGGTAAATACAATAGCATCAATGCCGTTCATAGCAGCAATATAACCGCCTACAAACTTCGAAATCTGATAGCGCTGCATTTCAAAAGCTAACTTTGCTCTCTCGTTACCGTCGTTGGCAGCAGCAGTGATGTCACGGTTATCGTTGGATACGCCGGAAATACCAAGCATACCCGACTTCTTATTAAGAAGATTAGACACTTCATCAGGAGAAAGATTTTCTTTTTCAGCTATGAATGTAATAATAGAAGGATCAAGTGTTCCGCAACGGGTTCCCATCATAAATCCGTCAAGAGGTGTAAAGCCCATGCTGGTGTCTATGCTCTTGCCGCCGTCAACCGCAGCAATAGAGCATCCGTTTCCGAGGTGGCAGGTAATAATCTTAAGATCCTTAATATCCTTGCCCATAATCTCGGCGCAACGGGCACTAACAAAACGGTGAGATGCGCCGTGGAAACCATAGCGACGAACACCGTATTTCTCGTAATATTCATACGGAATTCCGTACATATAAGCGCGCGGAGGCATTGTCTGATGGAAAGATGTATCGAAAACGGCAACCTGCGGTACATTTTCACCAAAAGCCTTCATACAAGCGCGAATACCCATAATATTTGCAGGGTTATGAAGCGGAGCTAAATCGTTAAAGCTTTCAACGGTCTTAAGTACATCCTCGGTAATAACAACCGACTGAGAATACTCATCTCCGCCCTGAACGACACGGTGACCAACGGCATTTATCTCATCAAGCGAATCTATAACCTTTGCATCACTCTTTGTAAGAGCGTAGATAAGACAATCGAAAGCCTCCATGTGTGTAGGCATAGGATAGTCAGCCTTATATTCTCTGCCATCAGCAGCCGTATGCTTAATATTTCCTGCCGAGCCGATACGCTCACACAGTCCCTTTGCAATAACACTTTCATCGGTCATATCAATAAGCTGATATTTAAACGATGAGCTTCCGGCATTGATAACCAAAATTTTCATTTTTTCTCTCTCCTTATTTTTAGATACTTGATATACGGTAAAAAATCGTGTATCATAAGTATAAATTTCCAAAGATTATAATACTATAACTTTTTTTAAAATGCAAGCATTTAGGGCAAAAGAGGTGTTTTTTTGAAGACTGTCGGCATAATTGCTGAGTTTAACCCGTTTCACAACGGGCACAAACATATATTTGAAACCATAAAAGCTGACGGAAACCGTGTTGTGTGCGTCCTTGGTGATGATTTTACACAGCGCGGTGACGTTGCGTTAATATCAAAATATGCCCGCGCTGAAGCCGCTATTAAGTGCGGAGCCGATTTATGTCTTCTGATGCCGACGCCGTGGTCAATGTCGTGCGCATACAACTTTGCCCTTGGCGGCATCAGTATACTTAACTCGCTTGGTTGCATTGATACAGTCGCATTTGGAAGCGAGTGTGGGGATAAGGATAAATTAATAAGAGTATCAAAAGCAGTTCACAGCGACGATTTATCCCCACTGCTCCGCGAAGAGCTTAAAGACGGCACAACCTTTGCCAAAGCACGTCAAAACGCGCTTAAAAAACTGATAGGAGATGACGCCGACGTACTCTCTTCTCCTAACGACACTCTTGCAACCGAATATATTTCTGCCGCCGAAAGTTTAAATTTTTCACCGGAATTTTGGGCGGTAAAACGCGTTGGCGGCCCTCACGATAGTAAAGAGTCACAAAACGAATTTTTAAGTGCCTCTGCAATACGTGATATGATAAAAAACGGCAACCACGAACAACTCGCACAGTTTATGCCTACGGATAGCTTAAATATTTTAATGCGTGAAGTGGAAAACTGTAAATATGCCGATATTAAAAATCTTGAAACCGCAATTCTTTCCCACCTTCGCAGGCTAAAACCTGATGAACTGCGGTGCGTACCTGAGGTTGCGGAGGGTTTGGAAAACAAAATACTTTCTGCCGCTTTGAACAGCACAACGCTGGATAATTGCCTTGAAAATATTAAGTCTAAACGCTATACTCTGGCAAGAATCAGACGTATTGTTATGTCTGCATTTTTAGGGATTGATATGACGTTTTTCGGTGAACCTGTTCCCTATATTAAAGTGTTGGGAATGAATGCTGTGGGTGAACAGATTTTAAAGGACGCCGTCCCATCTGTACCGCTGATTTGTAAAAGCCGTGACTACTCCGCACTTAAAGATACAGCAGCTACTTGTTTTGATTTGCAAAACACAGCTTCTAATATTTACTCGCTATCACTTGAAAACAAAGATATCGGTGGCAAAGAATTTAAAACCGGAATAATTAAAATGTAGGTATACAAATGAAAAAAATTAAAATCCACAGCGAGACCGTCTATGCAGCAGCAATAATACTGCTTTCCTTGTCAGTCGCTATGATAACGTCGACAAACTACGGTATTTCGATGATTGTAGCGCCGGCGTATTTACTCAGCTTAAAGCTGGGAATTACATTTGGGCAGGGTGAATATATTATCCAGGCAATTCTTTTTATCGTTTTCTGTATTTGTATGAAAAAAGTGAAACCGATTTATTTTACTTCATTCTTGACCGGAATAATATACGGAACGGTGCTTGATTTATGGCGTGCTCTTATCCCCCATTTTAATCCAAGCATAACCGCACCCGGTAACCTCCCCATACCGATTAAACTCGTTTATTTTACGGTTGGAATGTTTATGACGTCCTTTTCTATAGCACTACTGTTCCGTACATATATTTATCCTCAGGTTTATGATTTCTTTGTTAAGGGCATTAGCGAGAGATATAATCTAAA